>NZ_JADBUZ010000218.1:0-46189 GCF_020245305.1 Microcystis sp. M20BS1
ATTAAAGCAGCTCTAAAGAGTTTTGAGTTAAAAGTTAAACTTCAAGTTTTCATTCAGGACGAATGTACTGATTAACTATTTTTTTGGGGAAAATTAGTTAACCCATCATTATAACATATAATTAATTTGCAAGAGTTCTAGTGGCAATAATCGAACCAACTGCGATCGCTGCTCCTGTAAGAGGGTCCATAGATAAAATCGGGGTGATGAGGGTTGAGTTTATTATATTATTGGGTTTTGATTCTTTGCCACAATATAGGGATTTTAGAGATTGCTTCAGTGGTAAATTCCTGTACTGCTAAAGTAAACTTGTGGTTAAGGGAGCATTCATGATTTAGTCCTCATTTTAGCTTTCATAATTTTATTCTGCCCTATTTTTCTTAATCAGTCACAGTCCATGACACAATCACGACAATCACAGTCAAGACGGCATGGGAGAGGAAAGATCCGTGTTATCGTAAAAATGGGGATAGATGGGGGGTTTGGTCTTGCAAAATCGGCAAATAGGGATAAAATCAAAACAAGTTAATTTTTTCCTTACCATATCATGTTAACCCCATCGGATAGTAAATTATCTAAGCAGCAGCAGATTCTCTCGGCTGTTTCCGAAGAGGAACAGCTTAAACAGCAACGGATTCAGGAAGTGCTATTGTTAATAGATAGTTTATTCCAAAGAGAGGAAACGACTTTTAGGATTATCATCGACTGTCTTTACGATGTGGGTTCGTTAAATTTAATTAATAAAAAGTTTCATAGTCGTTACTTAAATTTTATTATGAAAGCGATCGCTCGTTTTTCTAAGCCTATATTCAGAATTTATGCTCTCTATTGGGTGAAAAAAAATAGCCCCAAATTAATTACTAATTGGTTGGCTAGTAAGGTTAAATTCTAGATCGATCCCCCCTTAATCCCCCCTTGATAAGGGGGGTGCCGATCCCCCCTTAATCCCCCCTTGATAAGGGGGGTGCCGATCCCCCCTTAATCCCCCCTTGATAAGGGGGGGAACTGACGATTTTTAACAGGTGCATCTCAATTTGGTCGAAATATCTAGATGACATTTTGGGCGCACGCAGTGCGCCCCTACCATTGGCGCAATAATATTATTGTAGGGGCGAATTGCATTCGCCCTCTTTGAACAACTTCTGCTGCTCACCTATAGGTGAGAGAAAATCAGAAATATTGAGATGCACCCATTTTTAACACCTAACCACTTATAAACCCCAGAGACAGTAATCAGGACCAAGAAAAACTGTTTTGGCAAACCCTAGCTAGGGACTTAAATTTGCACCTGTCTGAGATGACGACGGGGATCGGTGGTACGCTGAGATTTAATTTTCTCGTATAATTCCCGTTCGATCGCCGTTAATTCTTTGGGAGTATCGATGACAATTTTGACTAATTGATCGCCGCGTTGTCCTTTATTATCGATCCAACCTTTGCCGCGTAAGCGCAGGGATTGACTGGAACGAATACCGGCGGGAACTTTTACCGTCACCAGGCCATCGGGGGTAGGAACTTCGATCGCTGTGCCTAAAACCGCTTCATCGGGGGTAATCGGCACTTCACAGGTTAAATTATCGCCTTCAAAAGTAAAGAAAGGATGGGGTTCTAATTCCACATCGAGAAATAGATCTCCCCGTTGTTTACTCAAGGGATCGATTAGTCCTTTACCCCGTACCCGGAGACGATTACCGGTTTTAGTTCCTGGGGGGATTTTGATATCGATCATTTCTCCGGCTAAATTAACCCGTTTTTGTACTCCTCGTAAAGCTTCCCCAAAACTCAGACGCAGTTTAGCGGTGGAGACACCAGAAGTGACGGATTGCGGTGCAGTACGAGCGCCGGCAAAGTCGTTAAAATTGCTAAAATCGCCAAATCCTCTCCCCGGAGTCCCGTAGGAATGGGAACTGGGGCGAGTACCGCCGGAGCGCCCCATGCGACCGAGCAGTTCATTGATAAAATCATCAAAGGTGCTGTACTGGCTAAAGTCAAAACCGTCGGAACCAAAGTCAACCCCCCCATTACCACCTGGCCAATTCGATCGCTCGGCCTGTTGCCAATATTGTCCAAATTGATCGTATTTTTGGCGTTTTTCGCTATCGGAGAGGACTTCGTAAGCTTCGCTAATTTCTTTAAAACGTTCTTCGGCGCTTTTATTGTTAGGATTGCGATCGGGGTGATATTTGACAGCTAATTTGCGAAAAGCTTTTTTAATTTCTTCAGCGCTGGCAGTTTTACCTACTCCCAGAACGGCATAATAATCTTTATAATCTGCGGCAGGCATCGATACGCTATCTCCTTAGCAATGGGGATTCAGTCGGGATACTCCTAATCTAACTTAATTTTATCGCTGATCACTGAAAGGGAAATTGCCGACGACGACGATACCAAGTTCCCACACCTACTAACAGAGCAATGAGGGTAAAAGCCACCATTAGGGGCAATATATCGCCTTTTCCCAAAGATTTTAAACCCGCACCCATCATGACAAAGGGTAAAATTCCGGGGACAGTGCCTAATAAAGTACCGATGAAATAATCGCGAAAACGGATAGAAGTTAATCCCGCAACAAAGTTAACGATACCGTAGGGAATAATCGGTAATAGACGGATAGCAAACATATAAAATAGGCCGCCTTGCTGCATTTCTGCATCGATCGCTTGCCATTTTCCCTGAAATTTTTTGGCGGTATATTCCCGGCCAATAGTACGGGTAAAAGCAAAGGCAACTATAGCGGCCACCAAAGCGGCGATCGTTGTCCAAACTGTTCCCATAACTACCCCAAAGATCGCGCCACCACTGAGGTTTAAGGGGGTAGAAGGTAGGATTAAAATTGTCCCGATCGTATAGACAATAATATACAAAATGGGGGCCATAATTCCCATTTGTTTTAACCAGATCTGTAATTGTTGGGAGTCGATATCACCGATTAGATAAACTCCCATCGCTGTGGCGATAATACAAATTATGGTTAGGATAATAACACTACTTTTAGTTTTAGACATTTAACGGCAATTTTGGGCTAAGTGCGGGTTATAAAACATAAGATGCAATAGGGGTTTATATTTCCCTATTGCCAAAAATTCAGTTAATCTCCTCGAGAACCACGATCGAAAAACCATTGACTTTATAGCGATCGGCAATTACTGCTCCTTGCTCCACAGACCAACAATTATAATTGGTTTCTGCCCAAGCTGCCGTGTCAATAAGTCTTACCCAACGATAATTATTGCCTGGGGAGGGAAGACGAAAATCCACCAGCAGATGATACATATTAATTAACACCAAAAAATCGTGATCACCGACGGCACTACCATCAATTAAAAACCAAATAGAGCGAGCATGGGCAGTTAAATCGCTAACCCCATCGGGTTTTTTAAATAAATAGGTGACACTATTGCCCGCATTGAGAACCATATCGCCATAGCGGCGCTGTTTGAGTGCTATATGATTGTTTCTTAAGTGAGCAATATAAGCGGCAAAAATAAATAAAGGATTGCGTTCTTCTTGATTAGTTCCCCTGCCAAAATTATTGTGATAAGCTTCCCGATAACCGGTGGGCAGTAGATGGGGTGAACGGGTGGCAATCATATCATAATTATTCCAAGTGGCCAGACTATCAATATTGTAGGGATTATTATTACCATTTTGAGTGCGGCCAAATTCATCACCCCAGACAGTCATGGGAACACCGCGAGATAAAAATTGAATCGTCCAAAAGTTGCGTAATCTTTGGCGACGTAAGGCCTGATTACCGCCAGAATCCCAAGAATCGTTATTATTATTGCCGCCATCGGAAGGACCAAAAGGCCAGGGATTGAGGTTATTTTTATTGTTATAACTGACCAAATCCATCAGGGTAAAACCATCGTGGGCAACAATAAAACTGATCGATTTGTGTGGTCCGCCTTGGTCATGAAAATTGTGATAATCTCCGTTCACCTGTTCGATGAATTTAAAAGTATTACCATCTCCCTTGCAAAAACGCCGGATTGCATCGCGATAACGGCCATTCCACTCGCCCCAACCCGTTGGGAAATTACCTACTTCGTAACCCCAGATATCCCAAGCTTCGGCGATCATTTCGGCATCATATTTCTTGCCTAATTGCTCGATCTTTTCTAACAAAGGATGTTTAGGAAAGAATTGTTTTTGTTTGCCCCAATCTTCTCGTTCATGACTAGAAGGAGTTCGACCGAGGACGGGGGCTAGATCAAAACGAAAACCATCAACTCCCATGGTTTCTAACCAATAGATGAGGGAATCAAGAACCAGATTACAGGTGACAATATGGGAAAAGTTTAATTGATTTCCGCAGCCAGTGGCCCCATCGACTAGATAATGTTCGTCGGTGAGTTGATAGTATTCCACCACATCAAAACCACCAAAACTAACAAATCCGGTGACATCGTTGCTGCCCCAATTGCCCCCTTCTCCGGTGTGATTATAGACCACATCGAGATAAACTTCCATACCTTGGTCGTGGAAAGCTTTGACCATGGCCTTAAACTCTCTGGTGGGTCCCCCGGGGGAGCGATCATAAGCATAACGGCGATCGGGAGCGAAATAACCAAAGGTCATGTAACCCCAATAGTTACCGCCGGGGCGATCGTCGGGGTTATTATCGTTAGCGGTTTCCTGGACCGGTAAGAGTTCGATCGTGGTAAATCCCAGCGCTTTCAGATATTTGGCCATATAGCTGGCCCCCGCATAAGTTCCTCTGTACTGGTCGGGAACGTTGGCCACTTCCTCAAAACCTGTAATTCCCTTGAGAATATCTTCTAAACGACTAGCGGAGGGGTGATGACTTAAACCGCGCACATGGGCCTCGTAAATGATCGCTTTTTCGGACCCCAGACGGGGACGAGTACCGGTAGAAGTCCCATCCGGCGCGATCACAATGCCTTTGGGCGACCATTTACCCGTATCGTATTGCCGCCGGATCACTCCTTTGTAGTCCCCTTCTCCCGTGGCATAGATTCCAGCATTTTCTCCGGCCGCGATCATGGCCGGGGTTTCAAGGTCGTGGGAAAGTTCTCGCGCGTAGGGATCGAAGAGGACTTTATTGGGGTTAAAACGATGGCCGAAATCGTCCACATCTGCCTGAAAACCGGCGTTACTGTGACCTCTTTGCCATTTTTGATCAAATTGCCAATTGGAACCCCAACAGCGAAAAGCATAGTAACTGCCGTGGCCAATACCGGCGATTTTTGCCCGCCATATATCATCATTGGGGTTTTTTGTCAACCAGTAATCATACTTAGCGTTTTCTCCCGTCGGGCGCTCGTAGATTTCCAGAAGAATCTGACTGGCATTTTTAGAATAGACGGCAAAGGTGACGCTATCGCCCCGATAATGCGCTCCGAGGGGATAGGTGGCATCGGCCCAAAGATGGCTATCTAGGGGGGCATAATTACCAGATTGGGGATGATTTTGACCGATCTCACTCTCCGATTTCATAAGTTTCATAAATCTCAGATTATGACTGTCTAAAGTATAGATTTAGTATGCTCTTGAATGTAAATTTTTATGACGAGATTCAACGTTTCTGGGCTTAATTCATTGACTTAGTTGCTCAAATAGTTGAAGATGGGGGGGCTGACATAGGAATAACTTTTAGCTGCAGAACTTAAGCATCTCATAAAGTTGCTCCTCCCGACAATCCTCTATCTAATTATGAGAATCAGACAAGCTGGAATCCAAAAGGCAAACAAGTCAAGGTTTATACGCAATTTTCTGCCGGTGCAACCCCTGGCGATCAAGACTTTGCTAATTACTATGAAACGACAGAGCCAGGACTCAATCTTTCCAGCCAATTATAGAATAGTTTAGACATTGTTCCCCAATATTGAGGGGTCACTGACTAACAATTTATCTGATACTCTAACCCTATCTGATCAGGATTTAGATACAATGGATGCTCAACTATCTTAGTTTTTTAGTCTTGATTAACTCAGCGATCACCATCGGAAAATCTGAACCAGGAAATAAACACCATGAAATTAGAAGACATCATTCAACAAAACCTCGTTAAACCCATTGATTCCTTAGCTGGAGACTCGGAACTTTGCCGAGAAGTTCAGACCCGTTTGCAAGTTTTCGGATTACTTCCTGCTCATGGTGTTGATGGCATTTATGGACCCCAAACAAAACAAGCCTTTGAACAATTCAAACAAAAAATCAAAGAAGGCGAATTGGATACCTTGGGAGCATCTTCGGCAAAATTTTTACTAGAACTTAAAGAATTACCGGGGGGTAATAATTTAATCTCCAAAGCTCAAGCCGAATCTATCTATGGTAATGTCATTAGCGATGGACAATTAGCAGATCTCAATTCTTGCTTAAATCGCTTTGAAATTAACACTCACCCCCGAATGTGTCATTTTTTAAGCCAAACTGCCCATGAAAGTGGTGGCTTGAAATGGATGAAAGAACTCGGTAGCGGTGAGGAGTATAACGGTCGGAAAGACCTGGGAAATATTTATCCGGGAGATGGTCCCAAATATAAGGGAGCAGGCGTTATTCAACTAACGGGACGCAGTAACTATCAAGCTTTTGCGAATTATATTCATGATCCGAAAGTGATGGATGGAGTTGACTATGTTAGTACCACCTATCCTTTTACCAGTGGCGGTTTTTGGTGGCATAACAATAACATGAATGCTCTTTGTGATCGCGGTGCAACAGTGGAAGAAATCACCCGACGAGTCAATGGTGGTCTTAACGGACTAGCTGATCGTCAAGCTTACTACGAAAAAGCGATCAAAGTTTTTCCTGTTTAGCAATGCTTGTCCTACATTTTCCGTCAATAGCTGTTCTGGTGCTAATTTTTACACCTCTAATGATGGGGTAAGTTGGGGTCAACTTAATCAAGTTAAAAAGAGCGGTCATCCCTTTTTTGTGAAATTTGTTTTGTGACCAAACCATTAACAATTTTCTGGTGACTCAATTACCTGGATTTGTCTAAGATACGCCTAATCAATTCACAATCGGAGGGAGAAAATTTCAATGCCTACTTACGATCAACAACAAACGCTTTTCTGTCTTTCTATGTTCGCTAATATCAGTAATAGCGAGAAAGTTATTACTGATTTAGCCAATCCTACGGTTCAAGCAAAAATTGGTCAATGGACAATTCTTTGGGGTCCTGTTATTTATTATCATGATCCTAAAAATCAGAACTGGGATAATATTATGTATGTGGCAAAGGGAGAAAATGCCGAAACCAATAACCCTCAATATGTAGTTGCGATCGCCGCTACGAATCCCAAATCAGTTTTTGACTGGTTACAGGAGGATGCTGCTACCCATAACATGGTTTCCTGGTCAACGCAATTCCCCGAACGCGGAAAAATTTCCCAAGGAACAAATACCGGAATTACTATTCTGCAAAACCTGAAAGATTCCTCTAACCGTTCTCTGTTAGAATTTTTGACCCAGGAAATTCCCAGCCAATCTGACCAACCTATTGAAATCATTACCACCGGCCATAGTTTAGGTGGTGCATTATCTCCGGTAATGGCATTATGGCTGTACGAAAATCAAGCAACCTGGAACCCTACCGGTAAACAAATCACCGTCAATACCCAATTTTCTGCGGGAGCAACCCCAGGGGATCAAACCTTTTCTGATTACTACGGAAATACGGAGCCAGGTCTCAATCAAAGCAGCCGACTCTGGAATAGTTTGGATATTGTTCCCCATGCTTGGAATATTCAGCAATTACAGCAGATTCCTACCCTGTATCAATCTTGTAATATTCCTAAATCTTCGAGAATTGCACTATTAGTTGATAGTCAAATTCAAAAAGTAAAAAACTGTAATTATCTCGCCTTAAATCCCAGCACTTTTGCCATGAAAGGTGAATGTGGCGTTTTTTCTCAACCGCAAACAACTCCCCTGAAGCAATTTCTGCAAGAAGCCTATTTTCAGCACATTCAAGCTTATTTCAATCTTCTGGAAATTGACTGGCCGCTGACGGAAAATGTGGCTAATGCTCTCACGCTAACAGAGCAAGATTTAGATGATATTGCCACTAAGTTAAGCTAATTATTCTATCGCTAAACAGTCGGCAGTGGGAATCGGCACGACTGTAAATGGGGAGGAACAGAAAGGGCTAATATTTAAATTATTCACTTCTGACCTCTCAAGTAATTATCTTTAACTGTAACTCAATTAACGACTTTAAAAAGTCAACAATACTCATCTTCATCAAGGAGAAAATTATTATGGGTGCTGGATTTCACATACAAATTGTCAACGCTACGCCATATAACATCAATCAAGTAAAATCCCACAGTTACCAGATGGAGTGGGATCCATCTTCTCAGATTAGTCCTAATTCCTTTACTCAATTTTATGCTGAGTTTAAAGAAACAGTAGGTCATGACAGTATAGATGATGCGGGTGATGTTGAATATACCCTTGAGGGGGTAAGTAACTTTAACTTTACAATTAGTGCTAAAAAGAGTGGAGTTCACGGACTATCAACGCCTGTCCCCTCAGAAGCAGGTTATGGGGTTTTAGTTGAATGGCAAAATATTCCCAATGGTCTTTTTGTTTATCCTACTCCAGATACTACTAATACATCTGCTGTAGGATGGATTCATGATGGAGTAGTAACGATCGCCCTTGGTTATTTCCCTAGTAATACCCAAAACCCAATTAGTTCCTATCCAACCCCTAATTATGGCAGTGGCGGATTAGCAGATGATCAAAGTGTGTTACGTCCTTCCGTATTACACTGGGCTAATAATTGGATGGAATTATTTGCCCCTTGTATTCAAAACCTTTGTCTCAATGAGTTAACCCTGCCAGGCACTCACGATGCCTCAACTTATTGCGCTGGTAGTATTAGCCAAACGTGGGTACAAACTCAATACCAAAACATCAATCAGCAACTTAGTCAAGGTATTCGTGCCCTTGATCTCAGGTTAATGCTTAGTAGTGGCTCAGGGGATAATCAATTTGTTATGTGTCACGGGAGTTTTGCTCTCCCCCTGACTTTAGTAGATTTTCTCAATCAAGTAACGCAATTTTTAGCTGATAATCCCCAAGAATTTGTTATTCTTGACTTACATGATTTTGAGGGAAATTGGACAAGCCAAACCTATCAAGATTTATCTAATCTGATTATCAACACTATTGGACAGGATAAATTAATTCCGCCCTCTGGTATTTCTCAACCCTTAAAAGACCTTTGGCAAACTACTGGCCGAGTTGTAGTTGGTTCTCTCGAATTTCCTGATAGTATGTCTGATTGGTTAGCACAAAATACACCCTTTTGGAGCAGTTCTATTAAACAATATTGGTGTGGTACAAGTGTAACTCTTTGGTCAGACGTGCAGAGTTATTTACAACAACAAATTGACGCTATCAACCAACCTAATAATTTTCTCTGGTCATTAATGGCTCAGTATAATTATGAAGGTGCTTATGGAGTACCAGCTAATGTGCCTAAAGAACTCTCTAGCTTTTTCGCTGGTTTAAATGGCATCAAATCTAACATTATTGCCACTGATTGGTGGAATCGCGTCAATACCAGTACAGGTCAACTAGAAACCACTGTCAATAATTTTTCTGCTCTCATTAATGGAGTCCCTTTAAACATTTTAAAAGGGTATCGACGGGCAAATAACTTACCCCTATGGTAACTGCCATTAGATAGGCGATCGCCCCTAATTGAGCCTAGTTATCCTAAATCTCTGATACAGTCGGCAGTGGGAATCGGCACGACTCTAAATGGGGAGGGAAAGAAAGGGAAAATAATTAAATTATTTACTTCTGACCTCTCAAGTAATTCTCTTTAACTTCAACTCAAAAGGAGATAATCATGTCTTTTCCCTACACTCAATGTATTTCGGCAATCACTATTCCTGCTGGTGAATATAAGAACTATACTTTTGTCGTCGCTGCTTACCAAAGTGGGATCTCGGTTGGGCAATTTTCACCGAATCCAACCCCACCAAGTTATACTTTAGGGGGGGTGAGTAATCTTGATAATAATGGTGCCAGTACCACTGCTATTGAGTTTCTGCTTGATTACAGCAACACTGACTATTCACCACCTTACTATTTTGTTTACGGATCTGAAGACGAGAATATTTGGCTTAATAGCATTAATCCCGCTACTGGAGGCAGCCACTTCACAAGTAGTAATGTCACGACTCAGATCGCTTCGGAAAAACAACCCGATGCGCCAATTGCCGGACTTTTCTATTATTTCCCCGAAAGCCTTCTTTACGTGGCAGCGTCTAATGGCAACCTCTACTGGTATTCAGTCACTTGGTCTAACGGCGTGCCGAGCTTGTCTTATGTGGGTTCAAACACATCTTATAACGAAGATGGAGCGTCTGGAGCGTCCGTATCTCTGACCTTTTTCCCTGCGAACACGCTAACTAATTACGATTGTCTGTTACTCGGCGGTGTGAAAGAAGCTACGGGGGTTATCTTCAATGCTCAGAACCCATCTTCAACTCCTATCCTTTACGGTTATCACGGCGGATGTACTGCAACTGACGTTTGTAAAGGACCAAATGGCATTTACTGGGCAACCCCGGCTGGCGGTTTACACTATCAGCCCTATAGTGGGTTCAATGCCTCGTTAAGTCCTATTTGGACAGTACCCAGTGGACAGGTCATTTTATCTTTGGCCTACTCACCAAACGCCGGTAATGCAGATCCGGGAAATTATCCAGAGGGAGCAATCTTTATTGCCACGGCTCCGTCCAACCCCTCTAATTCCTCTATGGGCAGTATCTGGGTTGTTGATGTCAAGAGTAATACGGTGGGCAATGCCGCCCAACAGGATGCAACCATCTCAGGGTCCCCTTGGGCGATCATTGCTGATGCCAATCTGACTTATATGTGTGCAACTGGTTCATGTGGTGTTTTCCTAAGTACCTTGGCAGCTTATAATCCAGAATCAAATATTCCTGAGAATGGAATGTTAGTACCAAATCAGGTGACTAGCGGTGTTGGGCATACCTGGATCAGTGATCTTGTTTCCGCCGCCGCGTTGGTTTTTGGCGTGGTGACAGAGGATCCCGTTGCTGTCGGTTGGGCAGTTGCAGGTATTGATGCTGCGGCAATCGATTCCAAAACGGGTTATTAAGCGAATAGGACGCTATAGTACCAGTTGGTTGGTGTGAGAAAAAAAAACAAACTTTCCTCAACCAACCTAACAATCTCTTGAATCAACAAAACTTAATCAAATATTCAAGGAGGTCATCAATTTATGGTTTTATACCGATGCAAAGAAAGCTATACCATCACCGTCAAAGATGAGGATGGATCTTTTTTATGGAATTTTAATAACTTTCCCTGCGATTTTGTCGGAGACAGACGGGGTGAAGCCGATATGGGAGCTATTCCTTTTGAGTTTAAACCCTACAATATACCTCTAGTGGTTGCCAATGCTAGATTGTTTTCTGTCTTGGGTTTTGATGATCCCTCTTGGGTGGGAAGTCCCTTAGATATTCATCTCTGCTTTGCCGCTGATAATGGGATGCAGTCGATTACTTTAATCCCCAATAAAACGGCGGGTTTTGATGTAATTGAAGACAGCGAACGTTGTAACATCCTTCGTCATGTCTATAATAGTCGTTCCTATTTTGAAATTCTGTTAGGTAGTACACAAGAAAACGCGGATACGGATACCATTTGGCTACATACTATGAATGTCTATCAAGACTAACCATTAAAGCGGATTCGCTAACTATCAACTTGAATTGGCCTATTCATCCAGTGGAAGTCGAGATATTAAGCGATCGCCTAGCTCAAGACTAATAAAAACGCTGAAAAAATTAACAACAGGAGAAACAACGATGACTGGTACTAATTCCACTAGCCCAAATTATGTAATCGTCACCGATCAATATTGGGATGGTTTGGCTGATAATCCCCTTGGTGCCACGGAAATTCGCGTCGAAAATGGGAATATCACTGCGATCGCTACAACAGTTGATCACAGCAACGCTCAAATTATTGAACTAAAAGGACACACCGTTACCCCTGGTTTCATTGATTGTCATGTTCATATTACCTTCTGTGAAGGGGATCCTACAATTCCAGAAAATCCTTATATGGTGACAGTGCCATTAATGACCCTTTATAGCTTAAATCCCCTGAAAATACTGTTAATGAACGGTTTTACTACTGTACGGGAAGTGGGTTGTCCCGATCCAGAATTTATTACCGTCGATCTCAAAAAAGCGATCGCCAATGGCTGGATTATTGGACCAGATCTATTGGTAGCACCTCACCTGATTTCAGCCCAAGGAGGACATGGTGATTTTACCTCTTTAGTTGCTTTTCAGTTCAGACCAGAAAAATTTGAAGTAGCAGACGGAACAGCAGAAATTATCCGCATAGTACGGGAAGAAATTCGCTCAGGAGCAGATTGGATTAAATTCTGTGCCACAGGGGGTTTTAGCTCTCCTACGGATGATCCGAGTCAAACCACCTATTCCCAAGAGGAGATGAATATTCTGGTTAGTACCGCCAAAGATTTCGGTATTTCTGCTTGTCCTCACGCTTATGGAGGGGAAGGGGTTCAACGTGCTGTTAATGCGGGGGTACGTTCCATTGAACATGGTAATCTTGCCAGTTCCGAGACTTTGCAATTGATGGAAGAGAAAGGAGTTTATCTGGTACCAACTCAATACACTGTTTTAGAAAAAGCTCGCAATGCTAATAATCCTGAATATTGGCAAAATCGTTCTCCTTGGCAACACGCTAAATATCAAAAATATGCCTCTCAACTGATTGCTTGTGCTGATAATTTAGCTAAAAGTAACGTTAAGATTGCTTTTGGTACTGATGCGGGAACTTTTCCTCATATAGATAACTGGAAAGAGTTTCCAGCGATGGTTCAAAATGGGATTACTCCTTTACGCGCTTTAAAAGCAGCAACTACTGTAGCGGCTGAATTATTAATGCAGCCGAATATTGGTGCGTTAGCGGTGGGGAAATTTGCTGATATTATCGCTATGCCGGGTAATCCTTTTGAGGATATTAATGTTACTGGTAAAGTTGATTTTGTCATGAAACGGGGAGTCATCTATAAACAACCATCGGGAGGACAAGTATAATGGTTTTGTCATCAAATCTCTGGAAGACACCAGTAACACTGCTGACGGGTTTTTTAGGTGCGGGTAAAACTACTTTACTTAACTCCATTCTTAAGGGTAAAAGTGATCGCCGTTTCGGCATACTTGTCAATGATTTTGGTAGTCTTAATATTGATCAGATGTTAATTAAAAATAGAGACGATGATCTAATCACTCTTGAGGGAGGTTGTGTTTGTTGTAATTTACAAAATAATCTGGTTAATTCTCTTCCCAAAATCCTATCTCTCCGTCCAGATCAGATATTAATTGAAGCCAGTGGAATTGCTAACCCTTATACCCTGTTACAAACCCTAAAGCGTCCAGTTTTAAGTAGAATAATTCGCTTGGAAAGCATTATTACCCTAGTTGATGCTACCTATCTACCCCAAATTTGTGAACCATCTGGAAAAATTAACTATCAAGATTTGCTAATTGATCAAATTTCGGCTGCTGATATTGTGGTTCTCAATAAAATTGATTTGATTGATGAAAAAGCACAAATTAATGCTAGTCAAATTATCCAAAAAATAGCACCTTGGGTGCGTTTGTTAAAAGGGAGTTATGGGGATGTTTCCCTAGATTTATTATTAGGATTTAGGGACTCATTTCCCGTTCGTTCTGTATCTAGTCAATTAAAATCTAATCCCTCGGATAACTTTCATACTTGGAGTTATGAAAGTGTTCGCCCTTTTCAGTTATTAACCCTGGGAAAAATATTAGGGAAATTACCCGTAACTGTATTGCGAGCCAAGGGTATTTTATCTACTGTTGAACATCCCAATAGAGGAGTAATTTTGCAACAAGTGGGGCCGAGAATTACCTTAGAAATAGGCGAAGAATGGGGTAATAATCCACCCTTTACCCAATTGGTATTAATTAGCAAGGAGGCAATTAATACAAACATATTACAAGATCAATTAGATAGCTGTTTAAGAGTAGAGGATTTTGAGGTAAATTCAAAAACTCAAACTAAGGATAATTTTATTTTAAGTAACGAAATGTAACAAATATATCACAATTATCCAGGGTCAAACGTTTTACTAATGTGACAACGAGAAAGTGGCTAGAAAGTTATCAAAAAACTGGGTTTAAAACCTCCTCCTTCTAGGGGGACTTTATGTTAGAATTTTAGTAATCTAGAAAACCCGCCCTATCCTAGAGAAAGTCCTGCAACGGATTGACCCTGAGCGTAGCCGAAGGGTCAACGTCGAGTAAGGGGAAGCTGCAGAGATAGCCTTTTCATTCTATTAATCAATCTAAAAAGTCCCCAAAAAATATGATAACTTCCACTCCAGTCAAAAAAAATGACGATATTAACGCCTTAAATGCGGATATTCGGGAAGTTTTATTAGAGGTTTTGCCGATAATTTCTCCTGAATTACAACTAGAAATTGCTAACTTAGTTCAACAGATTCATCATCTGAATTATTTGATTTATAAAAAAAGTAATAGCTGGAAAATTGGTTGGTTTATTTTTAACAATGATCCAACTAAATTGATTTTGTTATTAGAGGAAATTAAATATATATTGCTCATGGCAAAAACTAATAAAGTCGGGGTTGATGCTATTCGAGGATTCAGAGTTAATCTAGAAAAGGAAATTAATAATAGTCGCTATTTTTTGTGGGGACATATTCTAAATGGATTTAGTTCTATCTATTCTACAAGATCAGTCCCATTCAAAATATTTTTAGGTTTATCTATTACAACTTTTTTATCTATTATTGCCCTCAAATTTTCTGCTCAAGAAATTTACATATTTGATGATAATTTACACCAGAAATCCTCTCAAAAGGAGGCACTTATTTCAAAACCATTACCTCAAGCAAACTCCCCAGTACCCATTCCTTCTAGTAGTTATTCAGAACAGTTAAAATCATCGAGTGATACGATAAATCCTAATCGGCATATATTTTATGGTTTAGTTTATGCGGCAACAGCAGGAGTGTTGGGAAGTGTTGCGAGTATTTTACTCAGAATTATCGACTTTACAGACAAAAAATATGACGACCCCCTCATTCCTCTTTTTATTGGTTTGTTTAGACCCTTAATTGGTCTAATTTTCGGTATTTTTATCTTTAGTTTAATTAGCTCAGATACGTTGATTAAAATTGATTTTATGATTACCCAGGATCAAAATTCTTCTAGTTTAATAACAAACAAAGCCCGTCAGGATTTATTTATCTTCTCCTGTGCTTTTTTAGTGGGATTTAGTGAAAGATTTGCCTCAGATTTACTGAAAAAAACTGAATCGGAATTAATTGAAGAAAAAGAAAAATAATGTTATTGGCTAAATTATAGGGACTTTTGCGGATTCAAGATATACAATAAGTAGTCATGCAAAATAAATTTCCTAGTGAAGACAGGCAAGAGGCAATAGGCAAGAGGCAAAAGCTTTATCGAAATGTGTAATTAATTTTGCTTAGGTACTTAACAGCAGTGGGCAAAATAATTGCGGAGATCAAGAAAGTAACCGTTCGCATCCGTTCATCGCTGTTTGAGTTGCCTTTTTTCTTCTTGAGCATCCACCAGAGAATGGGTATAGCTACCCCTTCATGGACAATGCCGACTGTGAGGATGTTGTAGTGATGACTACCAAATGACCAATTGGTGCGGTCAATACTCAATACCCAGGGTTGAGAGATATGGAGCCACTGGACTACAATGGGAGCTATTTGAGAGTAATCTCTCTCGAAGTCCCCAAACAAGCGTTGTCATCGTTTGTAATGGGACTCTACCAATACCGGACCGTCAAAACCTAGAGCTAATTCCTTGAGGTTGACGGTTTTTACTTTCAACAGAGCCAGTAAGAAGAAAGCGAGGAAAGAGAGTCTTGCTCCGTGCCATCCCTTGAGGAGGTTTGAGAGCTTGTTTCAATGCGTTATATTGGTTCCTAGGGGTTTCAAGATTAGTGCTATTTTTGATAAAACCCTACTCCCGCCTACTTTTCCAGCTTTTTGTCCTGTACTTAGGAGAATTTACATAATTTTCCTCTCTAAAGCCAGAATTGACAATCATCTTCTAATAAACTAGGACAAATTCCTTGTAAGCGTCGATAAGCAATAGCATCCGCTCCATACAAAGGGATAGGTAAACGGGGTTCTTTGAGAGAACCATAGTGAAGTAAAGTTAATTTTAACGTAGTGTCAACTAACTGTTTTAAATTTACTTGATCTCCTAATTCATGAACTTTTAAGCGCAAGGGACGAGGAACACCTATTTGTTCAGACACTTGGGACGTTATCAGGATAACTTCCCGCTTTGATAAAGCAAAAGCTAATCCTTTTGAGGGAGCATTTATCTGTTTTTGCTCAAAATTATAAAGTCTAGGAATGCCAGTTTTATAACATTCTACGAGAATAAATTTAGCATTAATCGCTCTAGCTCTTGCTAGTAAATTCTCAATCTCCTTTCCTTGAAATTTACCATCTCTGTAAATGAGAACTGTCTGATTTTTTAGTTCAGCTTGCGGTAAACAATTTTCCAGAATACGTTGAGGAATTTCTTCTCCCTCGGTTAAACTATCTTCTACCCGACAGCGAACAAATTCTCCCTGTTTTCCATATAGTCGCACACTTGCACAAACATTGAGACTCCCCGGAAGATTTTTTTTAGGCATCCTTCCCACATCTAAACCAATAAAATAATCGGCAATTTCTAGAGGTTCAGCAAGGACATAGGGTAAATTTCCTAATTTGGCTAGGATTCCGGGGACAACTTGATTGAGAATATTCTTATAGTTGCTCTTATCATTTAAAGTTTTCTCATAAATCATTTGAGTTATAACTCCACGCTCCAAAAACTTTTTTTTAATCCACGAATATAAACTTCCTTCTTCAGTATTATCAGCATTGCGATCCTCTTGAGGAAGAAATACTAAAGCAATATCTACAGGAATTTCTCCTCCAATTAATTGATCAACTGCTTCTTCCAGTCTAGCTCTTTTTTCAAATCCTACACCTTCAACAGAGAAATTTATTTGATTCTCTGCTGGCAAAATGGTCTCAAATTTATAAAGTTCTAATCGCTTTTCTAATTGTTCTCTAAAATCTCCCACTTTCAAATTAGCTGGTTTCAGAATAGCTAAACGAATTTTACGAGCAGGATCCTCATATTCTCGATGACGTTGATATACACCCCCCTTCGATAATCCTTTGAGAGTTTCTCTTTTTTCTCCCCTTTCTTCCTTACCAAATAAGATGGGAGTTTGCTCAAGAGAAATAGAAGGAGTCCAAAATAATGCGGGGTATTCTTGGCTGTTAATACTTTTTTCTTTTAACTGAAACCCAAAGTTATTTAAAGTCTTTTGTGCCTCCTGCTTATACAATTTTAATCGTTCTTGTCGTTCAGCATAGAAGATTTTTGTTTCCTTTAATAACTCTCCGTAATTGACTTGAAATAAACTCTCATCTTTATCTGTCATACAGGGTTTTAAAGCTGCCAATGGATAAATATACTCCTTGGGATTTTTGCCAAATTGTACCGCCACCACTGGCTGCCCAAGATGAGCTTCTTCTAATTTTCTTCGACTAATTGAACCCGTAGCTTTTTTTAATAAATATTCTCTTCTTTCCCCAATTGTACCCGCTATTCTAATAATTTTAGCTGTCCCATTAGTTTCTATAGTTTTAACCTTTAAACCTACTAATAATTTAGCCGCATCTTGTCTATAGGGATGATTTTCATAAAACTGTTCTAAATCTCCACTATAGACAATACTACTTTCAAGAGTTAAACAAATAGCTGGATCGGTGTCATTGATGATTTCTGCCCAAAAGTTAACTTCTCTCCTTACCTGTACTTGGTTTTCACTTATCTGACTATCTTTGGGAAAAACTATTGGATAGGAAAATTTACCAAATATTTTCAGAATTCTAACTGCTAATTGTGCTGTAACTAAAGCTGTTATCTGAAAGTCTTTTAGCCAATGAATAGAATAATAGTGATCGCCAATATCTTCTCGTAAAACCTCTTGAATATCTGATAAAGCTTCTTTCCACTGTTGTGGAGAGGGAAGAGATTTTTCATCTTTAGCTAATACCCAAAAACAATTATCTTCAAAAATAACCACCACAGCAGGAAACTTCCGACTGAATTGCCAACCAAAACGATTACCTATTTTTCTAGTAACTTGATGATTAAGCTTAAAACAATTTAAACAATTATTCTTGAGAGTTAAGGAACTAATTTCACTCAAAAATATTGGAGAGTTGGCTGTTTTAGTTTCTGTGTAATTCATGATCTAAACCTCCTTATTTGCATAATCACAAATCGATGTAAACGGACAATAACGACAGACATAGCCACTTTGAGGCGGAAAAATATGATAAAAATCTTTGGGGTGATCTTTATATTTTTGTAGTTGTTGCTGATGTTTTTTGGCCAGGGAAGCTAGTTCGATTTTAACTGCTTCTATTGCCTCAGAAGACAGGGATATTTTTTCTGAGCTTGTTTGGGTTTCTAAATTGTAAAAAGAAGCGACAATTTTTTTCTGAGGATAACGGTAACTAGCCGCCAGTAAATAAACATGAGCCTGACGACGATCAAAATTAGATTGACCAGTTTTCAAATCTAAAATATGTATAGTGTCATCAGCTTCTCTGAAAATACAATCAAAGGCAGCGGACAAATTAAACCGATATTTGCCTTGCTCGATAACAATAGGTTCTGGATAACCTTCATCGCCTCTAGATAAATTAATAATCTCTTGATTCAATAAAATTGGTTGTTGATAGTAATTGTTTAAAATTACTAAAACCCTAGCTTGAATTTCTGGCGATTCTTGATTTAATTGCAGGATTTTTGCCACTTGTTCCACCCCATGAGAACCTGATAATCTCACTGGCTCTTGATGAAACTCAAAAACTCCCCTTTGTGCCAACTTACCAATTTTTTGCGGTTGATTATCTTCTGATAATAATCTTTGGACTTCTGGTTCTTTGTTTCGCGCTTTTTCAAACCCCCGTTTTGTCTGACAATGCCAATTCTCATAGCCAATCGCTGGTTTTAGTGATCGCCAAAGACTATAGCTCATCGGAGGATACCAAGGCTTTTTGGGGGACTGGCAGGACAAGATTTTTTCCCTCGGTCAGGATAATGCTAGGATGACATTGACTAAAATAATCAACGCCAATGAACTAACTTTAGCCTATGTTGACTGAAATAGTCAACCCTTGATATAATTTTTTTGAGCGGTTGGGAGAAAAGCAGTGTCAGAAACATTTGGACAGGTTATCCGCAAAGCTCGTCGAGAGGAGGAATATAGTCAGAGAGAACTAGCTAAGTTGATTGGGGTGGACTATACCTATCTATCGAAGCTAGAAAATGATCATGCGGGTTATCCTCCTAGTCAGCAGGTTATTGAGTCCTTAGCGACTCATTTAAAATTAAATGCTCAAACTCTAGGAGAATTAGCAGGACGACTGAGTTCAGATGATCAAAAAGTCTTCAAAGAGTTAGTTCAAAAATACCAGCAAATGCCAATTTTATTGCGTCGCATGAAAGACAATCCCAATTTTGCCCAAAAAATTATTTCTGAGGCGACAAAATTAGAACCAGAGGAGTAAATATCTTGGATATTATTAAACCCTATAGTTTTATTCCCAAAACAGTGATTGAAGCTCAGGCAGACAATATTCTCAAGAAAGTAAAAGCTAATCGTCGTCGTCCCTTAAGAAATTGCGATATTGCGGAAGCAGTGGCTGATTATTTTGATTTGGCTATTGAATGGACGGACATAAAGCCAGATCAAGAGGGAGAAATCGCCGCAATGATTATTCCCACAGAAAAGAAAATTATTCTCAATGAAGATGTAAAATTCTTAAAAGATTCTCACAATTCATCCCTAGCAAAAGAAGGTTTTAAAAATTCGAGTTTAGCCCATGAAATTGGTCATTTTGTCCTTCATATTAATCAAACAGCCGTCTCTAACTTTTTGGATCGAATCAATCAGGGAGATTCCCTAGAGACAATTCAACCTTTTCTATGTCGGACAGTTGATTCTAGCCAAAGAATTGAATGGCAAGCCCAATATTTTGCCAGTTGTTTACTAATGGCGATGAGTGAGTTAGAGAAAGCCATCAAGGGCCGTGACTTGACTAAATGGGGACATCTGTATGCGATCGCCGACGAGTTGGGAGTAACTATTACTAATCTTAGAAGTCGTTTAGAAAGTCTCCATTGGATCAAAGTCGATAAAAAAGTAATTTATCCCGGCAGTAATTTTCCCAAGAAATAGCTTCAATGTTCCGAGGAAGATTTTGCCCATCTCGATCGACTTATTTACTCATAATTTCGGCGGTTTGTGAGTTAGGAATCGGTTCAAAGTTGTGGTCGTCAGCCAGATATTCCGGATAGGTGGAGAATTGGGGTAGTATTTCTAGGGTAAAAGCTTCGGCCGCTTTTGAGCGATAACGATTCGGGTTAATAATTACCGACAAAGTGCGACGTACCTCCACATCTTTAATTCTGGTAGCGTGGATCACGCCCATTTGTAGTTCTTTTTCGATCGCTGTCACCGAGACAAAAGCCGCCCCTAAACCGGATTGTACGGCATTTTTAATCGCCTCGATCGAGTTCAGTTCCATCTCCACTTTTAAGCGTTTGGTATCGATCTCGCAACGAGTTAAAACCTTATCAATGACTTTGCGAATCGTCGATTGGGAATCGAGGGTGATAAATTTTAGTCGATATAAATCCTCTTTTTGAATCATTTCTACCTTAGACAGAGGATGAAAAATAGGCAGGACTAAAGCCAGTTCATCGTCTGCGTAGGGGATAATCCGCAGGGTTTCTTGTAATTCGGCGGGAACTTCTCCCCCGATAATGGCTAAATCCACTTGACCGTTAAAAACACCCCAAGAGGTGCGACGGGTGGAATGAACTTGTAGCTGTACGGATACTTCTGGGTATTTTTGCCGAAACAGTCCGATCATGCGGGGAAGAAGATAAGTCCCCGTGGTTTGGGAAGCACCGATGATTAGGGTTCCCCCTTGCAGATTTTGTAGATCTTCGATCGCCCGACAGGTTTCTTGACAGAGAGTGATAATTTTTTCGCCGTAGTTTAAGAGTAGGTGTCCCGCTTCTGTTAATTGAGCTTTCCGACCGCCTCGGTCAAATAACGGCACATTTAGCTGTTTTTCGAGGTTTTGTACCTGAAGACTGACCGCCGGCTGGGATACATACAGGGTATCTGCCGCCCGTTTAAAGCTTCCCTCAGCAGCGATCGCTTTGAGAATTCTCAGTTGGTCTAGGGTGAAAGGAATGTCGGTCATAGAAAGCCTCAAAAACATCGACAGGAGAAGGGGATGACAACAGCGACAAATCTTAAGTCAGTGCAGATAAATACACTGAATTGACAGTACCACACCACGGGGATCAATACTTCAGCTAGTTCGATGATCGCTTATTTTAGTCCTCAGCCGTCAGTAGTCAACAGTCAACAGTCTGGAGATTGCTTTTATTTATTCTCACCACTCCCCTCTCGCCACTTCCCAATTAATAATTAGGGTCATAGTGGCAAGGTTAATTCTAATTTTTCTATCATCCGCTGCTTTGATTGTTTTCAAGCAATTATTGATTTTTTCGATAACAGCGCACGGTAATGTGATAGGGATGAAAAATCTCTAGGAAATCTTTTTGTAGGGTTTGAAAAAAGTTCTCAATAATTTTGGGATCGTCGATATGAAAGGGATATTCTTGATTAAAACCTTTGAAAAAATACCAGTTAATAATTAGTTTTCCTCCGGGTTTTAACCAGTCATAAAACTTTTTGAGTTGGGCTTTAGGTGAGGGCAAATGCTCGATGACATCCAAACAGATAATCGTGTCAAATTTTAGCTGATCGGGTATTTCTGTATAGAATGAGAGCTTATTAGCATCGAGATTTAATTGCTTGGCACGAAAGCGCACAAATTGATGATGTAGGGGATTAAGATCACAATAGATCACCTGTTCAACCTTAGAATTCATTGCGGCAGCCAGGGCATGAGTACCGATTCCGCCACCAAAATCTAAGACTTTTCCGCTACCGTAATTGTCAATTAATTTCAGGGTTTCCCCGATATATTCTTGACTGGATAAATGCCAAGCCGATAATTCAAATAAATAGTTTTCTTTGACTTTTTCCTGATAGAAATAATCTGGATCTGTCCAAGAAAAGTCTTGATGAGCTAAGGCCGCTAAGGAATCTTTTGCTGTTGCTAGTTTTGCTTGTAAAATTTCTTGGTCTAATTGTAAAAAGTCTTGTAGGTGTGACTCCAAATCAAAGCAATTGCGCTCGAATTCCGCGACCGAGGAGGATGATAGCAGGGAAGAATCTAGATTCATATATACAGTGAGGGCGGGGAGAATTAACTGAGAAACAGCTTCTCATTATCCCACAGTTTGGCCAAATTATAGCAGCAAGTTTTCGTTAAAACAGTAGTGCCAGCTTTTGGCGTATATCCGCAAAAACTGGCACCGTCTATCTACTGACTTTCATATATTTAAGGTCTTTATCTCGGCTGACCTCATTTCAAATCATATATAGTATTTTCTACTTTTCGCCATTTACCTCTATACTTAAGTATTTTTTAATATTTACTTTTGTGAGGATTGGTCAGGTTTTATGAAGTAATGCTGCGGATGGAGGGAAACGCCGAGAATTTGTGATATCCACACCTCAAAATCGTGGATTGGATAAGCTGCCCCCCCCGTCAAGGGATTTACCATTGGTTTCACCAGAATGGTAAACATTCCCAGACGATTTCCCGCTAAAACATCGGTAAACAAGCGATCGCCAACCATAGCAATTTGTTGGGGGGGGAGTCCCATGGCTGCCATCGCTTGCCGGAGTTTGCGTCGAGAGGGTTTCACCGCACCGAGAAGGTAGGGAAGTTGTAAATTATCAGCGATCGCACCGATGCGATTTTCACTGAGATTATTGCTTACCAACCAAATCGGTAGATAAAGACGCAAGGAATCGACCCAACGCTGTAAATCGTCAGAAACCGTCGTTTCCTGAAGGGGAACAAGGGTATCGTCCACATCGAGAATCAATCCCTTAATCTGATGCTGACTCAAAATCTCCAGAGTGAGACCGAGAATCGTATCCCCTAAAATTAAATCGGGTTGTAGAATTTTTGCTCTAGTCATTAACTTCTCAAAAATAACTGGCAGCGAGTCGATCGAACTCAGCTTGATTAAAAAACCGTTGCCTTATTTAGTATAAATGACCGACTGCCCCTGAAAATCTTGCCTGGCCTATCTCTTCACTTGGCCGCTTGAATCACCTGTAAACTGCCACCAGCGTATAATTTTTGTTGACAATCACGAAAACCGATCGCCTGTAAAGATCGGATCAAGTCCCGATCGATAAACTGCCAAGCGGTATCGGTTTCAAATAATTGCAAAAATAGGGCTAAAGAAGGCCAAAAAAGCGGGTTAGTGGGTCGATGAAAATCCACGAGGGCAAAAATTCCCCCCGGTCTGAGAACTCGATACACTTCTTTAAGAATTTCCTCTAACTGCTCTGGTTCCATTTCGTGGAGAGCGGCGCTAGTATGCACAAAGGCGAATTCTCCGGCATTAAAGGGCATTTTTTCGGCTAATCCCTCCACATAATGCGCTTGCGGCACCGCTAAACTAGCTCGCTCCAGAGCCACAGGAGAGACATCTAAACCGGTACAGTGATCGGATAGGGGGACTAAATAACGGGTGGTTTGACCCGCACCACAACAGAGATCGAGGATAGGGTCATTTTTAGCGATTTTTAAACCTTCTAGAGCCAATTGCCGAAAACAGGACTCCCCACCCACTGCTAGGGCAGCCAGACGGGAGATACCATCGTAAAGCCATTGATATTGATAACTGAGGGGACGTAAAATAGTAGCCAAGATCAACCTCCAAAATTTGATTAAGTTCTCTGTAGCCTGTAATTTGTTTTAACGGTTCCACCGATATATTGTTAAACTTGGTAAAGAATCTGAAAATTTAAAAATTATCTGTTAACACTATGGGTCGCGTTGGGGTTTTATTATTAAATTTGGGTGGGCCAGAGCGGTTAGAGGATGTGCGTCCTTTTCTATTTAACCTTTTTTCTGACCCAGAGATCATCCGTTTACCGATCAAAGGATTACAAAAACCGTTAGCTTGGTTAATATCGACGCTAAGAGCGAGTAAATCCCAGGAAAATTACCGTCAGATTGGTGGTGGCTCCCCTTTACTCAAGATTACGGAAGCACAGGCCACGGCACTGCAACAACGTCTCGCGGAAATGGGCCGCGAGGTGAGCGTTTATATTGGGATGCGTTACTGGAATCCCTTCACCGAAGAAGCGATCGAGCGGATTAAACGAGACCATATCAAAAAATTAGTTATTCTCCCCCTTTATCCCCAATTTTCCATCAGCACCAGTGGTTCCAGTTTTCGTGTGCTGGAGGAAATGTGGCAGCAGGATCCCTATCTGCGTTTAACGGAATATACTCTCATCCCCTCTTGGTACGATCATCCCACTTATCTGAGTGCTATGGCCGATCTGATTGCGCGAGAGTTAGAACAGTGTGCTAATCCTGACCAAGTACATATCTTTTTTAGCGCCCATGGTGTCCCCCAAAGTTATGTGGAGGAAGCGGGAGATCCCTATCAAAGGGAAATTGAAGAATGTACTAGGGCGATCATGCGTACTCTAAACCGACCCAATCAGTACACTTTAGCCTATCAAAGTCGCGTCGGTCCGGTGGAATGGCTAAAACCCTATACTGAAGATGCTTTAAAAGAGTTGGGAGAGCAGGGAATTAAGAATTTATTGGTCGTGCCGATTAGCTTTGTCTCGGAACACATCGAAACCCTGCAAGAAATCGATATAGAGTACCGAGAAGTGGCGGAAGAAGCGGGAATTGAACATTTTCAGCGAGTACCGGCTCTTAACACTCACCCGATGTTTATCGAATCTCTCTCCCAGTTAGTGGTCAAATCCCTAGAGGAAAAACCCACCACTTTCGAGCAAATTACCCATCCGAAAGCGAATATGAAAATGTATCCCCAGGAACGTTGGGAATGGGGGATGACAACGGCAGCCGAGGTGTGGAATGGTCGATTAGCGATGATCGGTTTTCTGGCAATTATTATCGAATTAATTACCGGTCAAGGACCGTTACATTTTGTTGGTTTATTATAACCTCAAGCTTCGTTGCCATTGCTTTTGATGGTAACTACCAAAATAAGGTTGGGTTTAACTATATTTAACCCAACCTTTGGCGATTTTATCTTCTCTTAGGACATCATATTCGCAGAACGAACATTAACGTTAACTTCTAGCCTACCATTGCCGAGCATATCTAACCCAGTGACGCTAAACAGATTAGCTTTAATCCCCCTTTCCTGAAAATTAGCCTGTAATTCTTTGATGAGAACCTCTTCCACTTTCCCCTCATCATCTGCTAGAGCTTGGACGATTTTAGCAGCGAAAGAGCCAATTTTTGCGCTCAATATTTCTTCCACATTGGTAATCTCGATAATAACCATTGATTTTTCTTCTTAGTAGAGGACAAATAGCATAAGAACAGAATTTGTAAGAAAATAGAGCTGCTCTCATCTTAGGAATCAGTATAACCCGCACTGTTCCCCCCTAAACGTAAATAGGCTTCAATAAAGCTATCTAAATCCCCATTCATTACCCCAGTAACATCGGTGGTTTCCACATTACTACGGAGATCCTTAACCAATTGATAGGGATGAAAAACATAGTTACGGATTTGATTGCCCCAAGCGGCCTCCACCATATCGCCGCGAATTTCAGCGATCGCTTGAGCCTGTTGTTCCCGAGCAATAATTAACAATTTCGCCTTTAATAAAGCTAGGGCTTTTTCTTTATTTTGTAATTGCGATCGCTCTTGGGTACAACGTACAGCGATACCTGTGGGAAGATGAACTACACGCACGGCAGTTTCCACTTTATTAACATTTTGTCCACCTTTTCCCCCCGATCTAGTGGTGGTAATTTCTAAATCTTTATCGGGAATTTCTACCCTCACCGCATCATCGCCCAAAATTGGCATCACTTCCACCCCAGCGAAACTGGTTTGACGTTTACCATTAGCATTAAAAGGGGAAATTCTGACTAACCGATGGGTGCCTTTTTCTCCTTTTAGATAACCGTAAGCATAAGTTCCAGCAATTTCAATTGTCACCGATTTAATTCCCGCTTCATCTCCTTCTGATATTTCTGCTAAAGTGACTTTATAACCCTGTTTCTCGGCCCAGCGAGAATACATTCTCAGGAGCATTTCTGTCCAATCTTGGGCATCGGTTCCCCCGGCCCCCGCATTAATCGTTAAAACCGCTCCTTTTGCGTCGTATGGACCATTTAAAAGCTGTTGCAATTCCCAGCGATCGAGGTCATGCTGTAAATGAGTTAAATTGTCCGTTGCTTCTTCTAGTAAAGCTCGATCGGATTCTAATTCTAATAACTCGATAATTGCCTTAGTATCTTCTAATTGTTCACACCAACCCTGATAGGTTTCTAAAGAAGATTTACATTCATTTAGTTCTTGCAGGGTTTTTTGAGCAGTATCGGGATTATCCCAAAAAGTGGGGACGGCTGCCACCTGTTCTAAGTCTTTAATTTTAGCCCTTAAAGTGGGTAAGTCAAAGATAGTCCTGGGTTTTACCCAGGCGCGATCCTACTATCTCGATACCTTTTTTTAGTTCCGATATTTCCATGTTATCAGTTAAGTAAGTGGTTATAATTAAATAGACGATAGATTTTGCCTTTGATCTCCCCCGTCCCCCTTGATAAACGGGGGGCCGATCCCCCCTTAATCCCCCCTTAATAAGGGGGGCATCTAACAATTTTTAACGGCTAAAATGGTACGATCGATCCGCGCAGGGGAGCAAAACTTTGTAAAGCGTTTTCAGCCTTATCACGACTGCTAAAAGCGCCTATTTGCCAGAGGGAACGACCTTTGTAGGAAGTGGGGAAAGCGTCGGGATAGAGAGAACGAACCCTAGTGCGATCGCTATCGGTTTTAGCTTCAATTACTACTTTAAAACCTTGGCGGCCACTATTGCTCATATTACCACTACTGGGATTAGCAGCCGGTCGATTAAAAGTAATCACATCCGATAAACTTCTCTGATTGCCTAGGTTGCGCGGCGGCGGTGGTGGTACAATTGCATTAGTATTCTGGGAATTGGGAGGAGTTAGGGGGGGTAAATTAGGGGTAACTGGGGACGGTGGGGTTAAATTTGGCTCTGGTACTGGATTAGTGGCCACTGGCTGAGGATTGCTCTCTACTGCTGTTTCTGCAGCGGTAAAGGTATATTCTCGCACTTCGGGATCACCGGAAGGATTAACCGGTGTTTCTGCTTTGACGGATTCTCTGGGGGGGGAATAACTATTACCCGCGAGTAATTCCGGGGGAGGATTGAAACTGGGACTATCGGCAGTTAGATAGATATGACTGAGATTTTGACCGGCTAGACTGCGTTTAGTAAAGCGCCAGCCATCGATGAGATAAATTTGGATTAAACCGGTCCCTAAACCTTTTGTCCGTCCAATAATTACCTCTGATTGTCTGGGATTGCGGGGAGTTCCCACGAGGACTAATTCCCCGTTGCGTTGTACGATACGCAGCAGGTATTCTAAACCGTAATCTTTGCCCTGAATGCGAAGGGAATAACCGTTACTGTCGGTGGCTCGTTCACAACTGCCGGTAAAATCGAAATCGAGGAGGAGAGGCTGAACAATGGTCGGTTCTCTGCCATTTACCGCCCAACATTGGCGTTTTCTGGGAATTTGTTGCAAAATCAGCAAATCGTATTTACCGTTACCGTAGGGACGGGCAATAGCGATAAAATCCTCTTGATTAACTTCTCGTTGTTCAAAGAGAGTTGCTTGACTGGGTGTCGTCAGGAGACAACCCCCCAGAAGTGAAAACAGTAGGGTAAATTTTAGGGATGATTTTAGATTCATAAATAGGGAGCCTTGTTATGGGGATCGTACTTGCATTTATTTTATCGATTTAGACGCAAGTCAGAGAATTTTGTTTTCCTAGGGGAAATAGTTTTATAATTCAGCCGTCGGCCGTCAGCCGTCAGCCATCAGCTAGGAAAGGCAATCAGGCCAATTGAAAGGTCTTGGAGTCTGCTCAATTCTGCTGGATTTTTGCTAGGGATTTATTTTATCTCGGAGAATAAAGCTTCTAAGTCTTGACGACCGCTAACTATTCTTAAAATCTCTACTGTGTCATCAGTAACTCGATAGAAAATAATATATCCATCTAAAGGCAACCCTCTCAAGGACGGTCTAATATGACTGTAACTACGTCCTCAATTGGGAAATTGTGCTAATTGTTGACACTTTTGGGAAAATTTTATCAATAGTTTTTCCCCAGCTTCCACGTTTACCGCTAAAAAATAATCAGCAATCTTGTTTAAATCTTGACTGGCTGATGGGGCAATAATATAACGATTCATGATTAGGATTGACGCTCTTTCTGAAATTTTTTTAAAATATTGTTGATAACTGTTTCGACCTCTAATCCTTCCCCATTGTCTAATTCAGCTACAGCAATATCAATTTGATGACCGGTTTCTTCTCGCCATTCTAAATAATCTTCATTGATGTTGGACAGCAAGTGTAAAGCGGTATCTATGAGCTGCTCTACATTATCAAATCTGCCACTTTTTAACTGTTCTTCGATAAATTTTTCTTGATTTGGTTTTAGTTGAATATTCATACTAATTTTTGTTAGTTTAAGGACTAAATTATAAGCATTCCATTTTATTATACTGCAAGGAGCAGACAGAATAGACTAAGATTATCGCTGATCTAGGGGCAGAAATAAGGTAACAATCCACAGTAGGATAGAGATTGCGAAAAATTGACTCTTGAGTAGAGTGGCAACAAGATGGCGAAAGCGGCGATTATTGGATTGGGAAGATCGGGAATAGCAGCGGCAAGATGCTTAAAACGGGATGGTTGGCAGGTGACATTAAGCGATCGCTCTGATTCTCCCAGTTTACAAGCACTGCAAACCAATCTGGAAAGAGAAGGAATTATGGTCAATCTTGGTCAAAATCTCAGTCTAGAGGCTTCAGACTTGCCTAATCTTATCGTGGTTAGCCCCGGTGTGCCTTGGGATGCCCCGATTTTAATTACTGCCAGAGAAAAAGGCATCGAGACGATCGGAGAATTAGAATTAGCTTGGCGTTATCTGCAATCTTCCCCTTGGTTGGGGATTACGGGAACTAACGGTAAAACCACCACCACCGCCCTCTGTGCCGCTATTTTTCAAAAAGCGGGGTTAAATGCCCCTTCCTGCGGTAATATCGGCTATGCTGCCTGTGAATTGGCTTTAAAAGCCGATAAATACGATTGGATTATTGCGGAGATTAGTAGTTATCAGATCGAGTCCAGTCGGGATTTAGCGCCGAAAATCGGCATCTGGACAACTTTTACCCCCGATCACCTCAGTCGTCATCAAACCCTAGAAAATTATTATCAGATTAAAGCCTCTTTACTGCAAAGAAGCGATCGCCAAATCCTCAACGGTGATGATCCCTATCTGCGTCAAATCGGTGTTAGTCAATGGCAACAAGCTTACTGGACTTCTGTGAAAGGCAAAGAGGCGCTTTTGGGCGATCCTAGTCGTGGTGTTTATCTGCAAGATAACTGGATCGTGGCTTTTGGGGAGTTAATTGCCCCGGTTAATCTCCTGAAAATGGTGGGTAGTCACAATCAGCAGAATTTGCTTATGGCTGTGGCCGCCGCTAGATTGGCAGGAATCGAGAAAAAAGCCATTACCGAAGCGATCGCCACTTTCCCCGGGGTTGCCCATCGCCTAGAGTACATTTGTACTTATAAAGGACTAGACTTTATTAATGATAGTAAAGCAACTAACTACGATGCCGCCGCCGTGGGTTTACAATCAGTCCCTAGTCCAGCGATTTTAATCGCGGGAGGAGAAGCGAAAGCAGGGGATGATCGGGCTTGGATCGCTGAAATTAAGGCAAAAGTCGCCACTGTGCTGCTGATTGGTGACGCTGCCGCCGATTTTGCCCGTCGTTTACAGTCAGCAGGTTATCAAGATTATGAATGTGTAGAGACGATGGACAGGGCAGTTCAACGTGCGGCTGAATTAGGACTGGCAAAAGAGGCTAAAGTGGTGTTATTATCCCCAGCTTGCGCTAGTTTTGACCAATACCAAAGTTTTGAACATCGCGGCGATCACTTTCGGCAATTGTCCTTACAGTTGTAGGGAGATGGGGGAATGGGGAAGTGGGGAAACTCAACTAAAACCCTAAAACCCCGTTGCGGACGGCTAAGACGTAATTTTTGTTGCCAAAGATACTATTTTTTGGCTAAGTTGGGTAAGATCAGGAGGAGTTAACCAAAAAAATTAAGAGAAAAAAACGTGCTGGGATCGTCCTTCCGTCGTGATCATCTTTTTAACAAGCCCCTAATTGTCTGTCTTTTGTCCTGTGTGAGTGTCTTGCTACCAATCCCAGTTTTAGCGACACCGGTGGCAGTGTTAAAAAGTCAAGAAAATGCCAATCAATGGACAGATATAACCAATCGTTTGCAAAATGTCGGGGTTAATTACTGTATTCTCCAGAGTAATCAGTGGCAAAGCGACGCGGATTTGAATAAAATTAAGGTTCTAATCATCCCCAACGTCGAGACTATTTCCGGTTTACAAGCTGATGTCTTGAGTCGTTGGCTGAATCGCGGTGGTAAAATTATCGTCACCGGTCCGGCGGGAAATCTTTCGGAACCTGCTGTGCGGAATCAACTGCGATCGCTATTTGGGGCTTACTGGGCTTATCCTCACTCCCAAGCTTACACCCTGCGGCCGACTAATTTAGGTGAACTGAAAAACCAAAAACCTTTAGCCAGCAGTCTCCTCGGTGGTGTGGTTATCCCCACGGGAATTAATAGCCAAACCGTTGCCGTCTGGGGGGCACGCAATAATCCCCCTGCCGTTGTCCTCAATAATAACTCGATCTTTCTCGGTTGGCGCTGGGGCAGCGATGCCGTGGCTAATCTCGCCCTCGATAGCGCTTGGCTAGAAACCGCTCTGCAACGCTACGGCATTAATCGCAGTTCTTCTCCTAGCACAATTGCGCCCTATTGTCAAGGGCAATCAACAATAGTTAATAATATTAATAATACACCAATGGCGACCGCACCCCGTCGCCCTCTACCCCAGATTGCAGAAAATCCCCCCAGGGAAACGGCGAGATTAAGTCCGAGTACCGAGGCAATTCCCCCCAGAGCGAGCCTAACTTCTCAACAAATTAGCCAGATGACGGCAGAATTGCAGGGATTAATCGGGCGTTATGGGGCGACTCTCTTAGCTTTAGAAGCCAGTAATAATAACACTTTAACTACCGATAAATCCCTAGCACAAGCATTTCATAATCGGGCAAAAAATTCCCCCACCTCGGATGGGGCGAGACGATTCCGTTTAGCCCTAGAAAATGCCCAAGGAACCTTAAATAATTTTCAGAATTTAATCGCTCAGGGGGACTATACCCAAGCGCGGGAATATTGGTTACAAGCGCGGCGAAATCTTTGGGATAATTATCCCACTAATCGACAATTTGCCCAACCAGAAATACGAGCAATGTGGTTAGATCGAGGCACGATCGTACAAGCTAAAAACGAGGAGGATTTAGCTAAAGTATTCGATCGCATGGCGGCAGCGGGTATTAATGTGGTCTTTTTCGAGACAGTTAATGCTAGTTATACTATTTATCCCAGTCAAGTTGCCCCCGAACAAAACCCTTTAACTAGAGGTTGGGATCCCCTCAAAGTTGCCGTTAAATTAGCCCATGAACGCAATATGGAAATCCACGCCTGGGTGTGGGTTTTTGCGGCGGCTAATCAAGCTCATAATAAAGTATTAGAGCAACCATTAAATTATCTCGGTCCAGTTTTATCGCGTAATTCCGATTGGGGTGCAACTAATAAAAGTGGTGGTTCTTTTGATTACAGTCAAGGCACAAAAAAGGCCTTTTTTGATCCTGCTAATCCCGAAGTACAGAACTATCTTTTATCTCTTTACGAGGAAATTGTCAAGAATTACGATGTGGATGGCTTGCAGTTAGATTATATTCGTTATCCTTTCCAGAGTCAAGATTCTAATCAAACCTATGGTTATGGTAAATCCAGCCGTTGGTTATTTAAACAAATGACAGGAGTTGATCCCATTACTTTAAATCCCCGGGGTGCTTTATGGGAACAATGGACTAGCTTTAAAATCCGTCAGGTTGATACTTTTGTCTCCCAGGTTTCTACTCGTTTAAAACAGATTCGCCCCCAATTAAAAATGTCGGCGGCGGTGTTTCCCCTAGAACAAAAAGAACGGTTATATCGTATTCAGCAAAACTGGGAAGAATGGGGACAAAATCAATGGATAGATATAATATTTTTAATGACTTATGCTCTCGATACTGGGACTTTAGAAGATAAAACCCAGTCTTTATTTGATCGCCAAATTGCAGTAAATGCTCTGATTATACCCGGTATCCGTCTGTTAAAAGTACCCGATCAAGTCACCATCGATCAACTACAATTTATTCGCAATCTTCCCACTTCGGGATTCGCTCTTTTTGCCACAGAAAATCTCAATCCCAACCTGCAAACAATTCTTAATCGCATTCAGGGATCGATAATTACGAAAAAAGCTGAACCTTTACCCCACCGTCAACCCTTTAAAACGGCAGCAGCGCGGTTTAATTCTCTGCGTCAAGAGTGGAGTTTTTTAATAGTTAATAATTTATGGGCAATGGAGGAGCGAACCTTAAAAACTTGGGGGCAAGAAGTGGACGAAATGGCTAATCTATTAGAGCAATTAGCTAATAATCCCAGCCCTCGCAATTTGACTTTAACTCAAAATGCTCTAAAGCGATTTAGCTATCAATTTAAATCTGTGATGTCCAGACAAAAAGATTTATCTGCCTATCAAATACAAGTCTGGGAAAATCGCCTCGCAACCCTACAAAGTCTCCTAAGTTATGGTCAAAGGGTTGAGTTTTAAGTAGTCGTGCAGAATTAATTTCCCAGTAGAGATAGGCACTCTGGCAAGAGACAGCCATCAGTTGTTTTATCCCTACTCCCCCACTCCCTAATCTGTTTCCCAACCCCCAAAACCCGATCAAAATAAAAGACAGCCAGAAGCCTTTATTCAGCTTCTGACTGGTGGAATTTAACGACGACGGGTTCTTTGTCGTCTTCGGGCTACTGCTTTACGCTTTCTCTTTTCTTGAGGGGTTTCAAAAAATTGATGCTTTTTGATATCCGCATAAATTCCCGCTTTCGCTACCTGTCGCTTAAAACGACGTAGGGCTGATTCGATCGCCTCGTTCTGACCAACTACCACTTGGGTCATTAACCTAATTCACCTCCTGTAACTGCTCTCTGCCTAAAAAATGCCAACTTCTCATTATAGCACAATCTAGCGTAAAAAGCGATCAAGGCCGCCTTTAATTAGGGCGAAGGCATCTTAAGAGATATCCTGCAAAAGTCTTATTCAGCCACCTGATGATAGCCTAAAGCAAGTTCATAATTGTCAATGCCAGCAAATGGCTCTCTTATTCTTTGTGTGATCAGTTTAACTTATATAGGAGAGAGCGATCTTTGTGTCCTTTGTGTCTTTGTGGTTTGTTCGACTCGCTCGCCAGGATAACTGCATCTTAGAATACATTTTACCCACCAAACCGAAGAGAGCCAGCAAATTTTTGGCTCCGCAAGAAGTTGAGATTTTATAGCTCTCAAAAGGGAGTGGGAATGATCAGATCAAGTTTATTTTCGGTCTGAGGATGACGAAAAGATAATTGTTTAGCGTGTAGGTACAAACGGTCGGACTGCTTACCATTATACAAGCGATCGCCTAAAATTCCTATCCCTAATCCCGCTTGACTATGAACACGAATTTGATGGGTTCTTCCCGTGTAGGGAATAAATTCGAGGCGAGAATAATTGCCTTCTTTACCGATAACTTTAAAATAGGTTTGACTAGGTTTTCCCCTTTGCCAGTCCACAGTTTGATAGGGTCGATTTTGCGGATTTCCCCAGAGAGGTAGGTCAATTATACCCGATTCTCGCTCAATAATTTCTGATAATATAGCTTCGTAGATTTTTTCCACTTGTCGCCGTTGAAATTGTTGGGATAAACAACGATAAATATCTAAACTTTTAGCTAGTAATAATATACCAGAAGTTTCTCGGTCTAAACGATGAACGGGAATGACATTTTTTCCCTGACGACGAAACCGATTAACCACAGCATCTTGACTATCTTGATAACGTCCTGCTACCGATAATAATCCTGGGGGTTTATTAATAGCAATTATTCCCTCGTCTTCGTAGATAATTTCTAGAGATGAACGTAAACCAGAGAGTAAAAAACCCATGAGAGGTTGACATCTTTCTTGACAAGCGCCATAAAATTCTCCCTGTTTTCTATCTCGATTCGATTCTCCCCACCAAAATTCGGCCATGGCGACAGGTTTTAATCCTTTCATAGCGGCATAATTTAATAATTTTGGGGCGCAACATTCCCCTGTTCCTGTCGGTAACAAATTACTGCCCATCAATTTAGCTAAGGAGAGAGATTGTCCAGAAAAATTATTTAAACAGTAGGATTGATACAGCAATTCCTGTAACTGTTTGGAGAGGTTTCTACGCTGTTGCTTAAGTTCAATAATTCTCTGATTGGCTAAGTTTATTTTCTCAATTAAGGGTTCTAAAACTTGTTTTTGTTCCTGTTTTAATTGCTTTCTTGCTCTTTTTTCCTGACGACTGAGATTATTTAAATTTTCTAATTCTTCTGGTTTTAAATTACCTAAATTTCTTAATCTATCTCGTTCCTGTTTATGGTTTTGATGTTGTTGCTGTAAAGCTTGTATTTTGCGCTCAAAATTTGCTTGATTGAGTCGATATAAATTATGTTCGGGAATTGATTTTAAAGTGATAATTTCCTGTTTAATTGTTTCTAAAAGTTGCAAAACTCGCTTTTCTTCCAGCACAATTTTTTCTCTGCCCACTAGGGACGGAACCCAGCCGGTGGCTTCTCCCTGTCCAGAAAAAGCTTTTAAAATTTCTATTTCGCCAGCGGCATTTTCTCCTAACAAAATGCCATACATTTTGCCTTCAGGATTGGTGATAGTTGTCATCAAATCTCGGGCAATTTTTTCAGCCAAAAGAGTGCGGGGCAAGCGCAATAACTCGCCCGTTTCGGGACAAATTCCTTGATAATAATAGGTAACTTCCTTCACTCTTTAAGAACAGGAAAAGGGCTAGAGATACCCCTAAGAAAAACAGTTGGCAAAGAAATCGATAGTTTCCTGTAAAGCGACAATAAAGCTATCAATTTCTTCGCGGGTATTATAAAAATATAGACTTGCCCGCGCGCTGCCGGAAGCATCAAAAAGGCGGTGTAGAGGTTGGGTACAGTGATGACCGGAACGAATAGCGATTCCTTCGTGGTCTAATAAAGTAGCTAAATCACTAGCATGAATCCCTTCCACATTAAAGGCGGCTAAACTAGCCCGACCTTGGCCCGTTAAACTAGGTGATGGCCCGTAAATTCTTAAACCCTCAATTTCTCCTAATTTTTTGAACAAACAGGCGGTTAACTCTTCTTCGTAGGCATGAATATTATCCATACCTAAACCCATTAAATATTCTACCGCAGCACCGAGAGCAATCGCTTCGCCGATAGCGGGGGTTCCCGCTTCAAATTTGTGGGGCAGTTCCGCACAGGTAAAATGGTCTAAATAGACTTCTGCAATCATTTCGCCACCACCAAAAAAGGGCGGCATTGCCTCTAAAATCGCCTCTTTGCCGTACAAAAATCCAATACCGGTGGGGGCGCACATTTTATGACCACTAGCCACCAACCAATCACAATCTATGGACTGCACATCAATGGCTAAATGGGGGACACTTTGACAGGCATCAATTAATACTTTCGCCCCGACTTGATGGGCAAGGCTGACTATTTCGGCAACGGGATTAATACAGCCTAATGTATTGGAAACATGGAGGACAGCCACTAATTTAGTTTTCTCAGATAACAAGGATTTATATTGTTCTAAATCAAAGCTTTCGTCGCTGGTTAATGGCACATATTTAATCACCGCCCCCGTCTTTTGGCAGACAATTTGCCAGGGGATTAAATTACTGTGGTGTTCCATCACCGAGAGAATAATTTCATCCCCTGCTTTCAGGGTATTTAATGCCCAACTGTAGGCGACTAAATTAATCGCTTCCGTGGCGTTGCGAGTATAGACAATTTCCTGACGAGAAGCGGCATTAATAAACCTAGCCACCTTATCTCTGGCCCCTTCGTAGGCTTCCGTTGCCCGGACACTTAAAGTATGCGCCCCCCGATGCACATTGGCGTTATCTTTTTCGTAATAGTTTCGCAGGGTTTCTAAGACTTGAATGGGTTTTTGGGAAGTGGCGGCACTATCGAGATAGATAAGGGGTTTATCGTGTACGGTTTGATGGAGGATAGGGAAATCGGCGCGGACTTTTTGGGCGAGGGTTTTTTCTTGGATAATTGTCATTTTAGTCAGGAGTCAGAGGGGTACTTTGGGCAGGTTGACACCCACCCCGGCAGAGTTATTCCACACTGCGACAGGCGACACATTGCCCCAATCTTTGGCGGAGGGATTCTAGAGGAATTTTAGCTAAAATCTCGGCCGAGAAAGCATCAATTAACAAACTGCGGGCGGTGTCGGCGCTTAAGCCCCGGCTTTGCAGATAGAATAAATCATCTGCTTCCAGTTGGCTAACGGTTGCCCCGTGGGAACATTTGATGTTATCGGCGGTAATTTGTAATTCCGGTTTGGTGTTGACTCGTGCCTTGTTAGAAATTAACAAATTCCGATTTAACTGGGAGGCGTTGGTTAATTGGGCAGGTTTGGGAACAAACACTTTACCATTAAAGATGGCGTGAGCGCTACCATCAACGATACATTTATGCAGTTGGTTGGCGATGCCGTGGGGATGGTTGAGATAGATGGCGCTGTGGGTATCGGCGGTTTGTTGTCCGGTAATCATGGCTAATCCGTACAGATTTGTCTCGGTTTGTGCTCCTTTTTGCAGGACATCGAGGTTATGACGGCAGAGTTTAGCTCCTAGATTTATCTCGTTGAGAGTGTAACGGCTATCGTGCGCTTGTTCAATTATCGTGCGTCCGATGTGAAAACCATCTCCCGATTCCCGTTGTACTCTGGTATGGATGACCTCGGCGTTGGCTTCGAGGTAAATTTCCGTGACAGCGTTGGTGAAATAAGAGTAATTTACAGGTAAATCGGAGCAATATTCGGCTAAAGCTCCGTAATTCTCGATAATATTGACACTGGCTCCCGTTTCCGCCACGATTAGGCTATGGGGCTGATAAAAGCGGGGAATTTCCTCCACAACGGTGATAAATAGGAGATGTATCGGGGTTGTGACAACGGTGTTAGCGGTGACGTGAATTACTGCCCCATCGCTTAAACCAGCTTGGTTGAGTGCGGTAAAAAATTCGGGGGTTTTTTCTTTCCCTAGATAGTTGACAAGAACATCTTTTTGTGCATTGGCGAGATTGCTGACGCTGACACCGGGGGGTAAAGCGGAGATATCGGACAATTCAGGCTGATAAATGCCGTTAACGAAGACTATACGGCTGTTTTTGGCTTCGGGCAGTAAAAAAGTAGCGAGGGCATTTTTATCGATTGTAACGGTTTGGGGGGCGCGAAAATCGATCGCCCAGAGTTGACTTAAATCGGTGAATTGCCATTCTTCATCTTTTCTGCCAGGGATGGCTAATTCTTGAGCTTTACTGGCTCCCGATTCTCTTAATTCGAGAATTTTACCGTTATCGATAGTGGGAACCGTTTCTCGCGACAATTTTAACAATAATTCTCCTGATTGTTCAGGTTTCGTGATTATGGCTGTCATTGGTAGGAGGGGTTGGAGGGTTGGGGGTTGGGGTGTAGGGTGTGGGGTGCGGGGTGTGGGGTGTGGGGTGTGGGGTGTAGGGTGTGGGGTGTGGGGAGAATAAGTAAAAATAATCTCCTGACTCCTGCCTCCTGACTCCTGACTCCCCAGACTACTGATAACTGATAGCTAGATTACTTAACGGCTAATACTTGTTCGTCGAGGAAATCGTAGCCAGTTCTTTCTAATTCGAGAGCTAATTCTTTACCGCCACTGGTGACAATGCGCCCATCGTACATAACATGAATAACATCGGGTTCAATGTAGTTGAGCAGACGCTGATAGTGAGTGATAAGTAAAAAAGCGTTATCGGGAGTAGCTAAGTGATTGACTCCCTGGGCAACAATTCGCAAAGCATCGATGTCTAAACCGGAGTCAATTTCATCGAGAATTCCTAAAGTGGGTTCTAATAAAGCCATTTGGAGGATTTCATTACGTTTTTTCTCACCACCGGAGAAACCTTCGTTTAAACTTCTACCAAGAAAGCTAGGATTCATCTGAACAACTTCTAGTTTTTTCTCGACTAATTCCTCAAAGTCAAAACTATCTAATTCTTCCGAACCTAAATATTTTTGTCGGGCATTATAGGCAACGCGAAGAAAATCAAGGTTACTAACGCCGGGGATTTCTAAGGGATATTGGAAAGCGAGAAAGATACCCATAAGCGCTCGTTCATCGGGTTCTTTGTCTAAAAGATTTTCACCTTTATAAATTATTTCTCCCCCAGTTACTTCATAATCGGGATGTCCAGCGATTACTTTGGAAAAGGTGCTTTTTCCTGAGCCATTGCGCCCCATAATTGCGTGGGTTTCCCCTGCTTTAATTTCGAGGTTAACTCCTTTAAGAATCTGGTTTCCATCAATACTAGCGGTCAGATTTTTTACCGATAAAATTACTTCACTCATGAGATGTTTTTCTAGAACAAAAATATTAGTTTTGGTGGTTGACGGCGAATCATCAATTGATGGATAAATTGTCTTAGCTTTTGGTGGGTTACGGCTATCGCCTAACCCACCCTACTTTACTGATAACTGATAACTGTTATCCGACGGTTCCTTCTAGCTTGAGACTGAGGAGTTTATCAGCTTCAGCAGCGAATTCCATCGGTAATTTACTGAGGACATCCTTACAGAAACCACTGACTAACATAGAGACAGCATCTTCTTCGGAAATACCCCGTTGTGCGAAGTAGAATAATTGGTCTTCACCGATTTTAGAAGTAGAAGCTTCGTGTTCTACCTTAGCACTGTTGTTATCCACCTGAATATAGGGGAAAGTGTTAGCTTCGGCATTATCTCCAATCAGCATAGAATCACACTGGGAGTAATTTCTTGCTCCCTTGGCTTTCGGCCCCATTTTCACTAACCCGCGATAGCTATTTTGGGAGTTACCCGCAGAAATCCCCTTAGAAATAATGGTACTCTTGGTGTTGCGGCCAATGTGAATCATTTTCGTACCTGTATCGGCCTGTTGTTTGTTATTAGTTAGGGCAATTGAGTAGAATTCCCCGACGGAATTATCGCCGACTAAGACACAACTGGGATACTTCCAAGTAATTGCTGAACCGGTTTCCACCTGCGTCCAAGAAATCTTAGAATTAACTCCTTTACACAGACCCCGTTTAGTGACGAAATTGTATATACCTCCCTTACCATTGGCATCGCCAGCGTACCAATTTTGTACGGTCGAATATTTAATATCCGCATTATCGAGGGCGACTAATTCCACGACGGCGGCATGAAGTTGATTACTATCGTACATCGGAGCGGTGCAACCTTCTAAATAACTTACCGATGCCCCTTCTTCAGCGACAATTAAAGTTCTTTCAAATTGTCCTGTCTCACCGTTATTAATCCGAAAATAGGTGGACAATTCCATCGGACAGACGACACCTTTGGGGATAAAAACAAAGGAACCATCGCTAAAAACTGCAGAATTAAGAGCGGCAAAATAATTATCACCCACGGGAACCACAGTACCGAGATATTTCTGCACCAAGTCGGGATGTTCCTGTAAAGCTTCCGAAATAGAACAGAAAATAACCCCTTGTTCTGCTAGTTTTTCTTTAAAAGTTGTGGCGATAGAAACGCTATCAAAGATAGCATCGACAGCGACGTTAGAAAGGCGTTTTTGTTCCGAAAGAGGAATGCCTAATTTTTCAAAGGTTTCGATTAAAGTGGGGTCAACTTCTTCAAGACTGTTGAGTTTTGCTTTTTTCTGTTTGGGTGCAGAGTAGTAGATAATATTTTGATAATCAATGGCAGGATAGGAAACGTGTGGCCAACTGGGTTCGGTCATCTTTTGCCATTGATGGTAGGCCCGAAGACGAAAATCGAGCATGAATTCCGGTTCCTTCTTTTTCGCTGAAATTAGACGAATAATCTCCTCATTCAAACCGCGAGGGATGGTTTCCGATTCGATATCGGTGATGAAACCGTACTTGTAGGGTTGGTTAACGAGGTTTTTAACGGTGGTTGCACTCATGGGGGTTAGTGTTCTCTCTACGCGGTAGGCAGGGGAGGCAGTTAAACAACAATAAAGTTGTTTAAATTGATTATATAATAGATTAACAACAAAGCTGTTGTCAAAGTCAGGGAAAATTTGAGAGGATGCTGATAAACCTCTGTTATTCAAGTTACTCTGTAGGGGTAATCGGCCGCTCCTTGACCCTCAGCAATTGTACGCTAAAGCCTCTGTTTTTGGTATCATGACCACGACTCAACCCGCCTCGACGAAAGACGATATTCTGCAATATTTGCTCAAAAACGGTCAATCTACCGCCCAAGACTTGGCTGAAGAGTTAAGTATTAGTCCGCAAGCGACGCGCCGCCATCTTAAGGATTTGGAGGAGGAAGGACTGATAGAATATTTTGCCGTACAAAATAAGATAGGACGGCCCCAGCACATTTATCGTCTCAGTCGTCAAGGTCGTGGCCGTTTTCCCCATAATTACGATAATTTCGCCGTTTCTTTCCTCAATACTCTCGTGGAGACGGTGGGAGAGCAACAGGTGGGGGAAATTCTCAAAAAACAGTGGCAACGCAAAGCGGCAGAATATCAATTGCGCCTCGGGAAGGGGTCTTTAGGGGAAAGAATGAGAAAATTGCTGGAAATTCGCCAAGAGGAGGGTTATATGGCAGAATTAGTGGCACTGGAAGCAGAAAATAGTTATATCCTGGCCGAGCATCATTGCGCTATTGCTGAGGTGGCTGGTTCCTATCCCAGTATCTGTGGCCATGAATTAGAAATGTTTGCGCTGCTGCTTCCCGATTGTACGATCGAACGGACTCACTGGATCAATCAAGGTGAGCAACGATGTGGTTATCTAATTAAGTGCAAGGGTTGAAAGGGGAAGATTAGTTATCTCTAGACTAAGAGACTTTTTACCTCACCTAACCCGCACCGCTGCCCAATAAAAATAAACTTAACAGGGTGCCACCATTCCAGAGACTATGAACCAACATCGAGGATAATAAATTTTTCGAGCGGGTGTAAACAAAGCCAAGAACACAACCTAGGACGGTTAAAGGCAGCACTTCTGACAAATTTTGGTGAGCAAGGGCGAAAATCAAACTACTAAGCGCAATTGCACCCCAAACAGGCAGATAACGAGTCAAAGAAGCTAGTAAAAAGCCGCGAAAGACAATTTCCTCGAAAAAAGGAGCGGCAAGGGAAGCAGTAAAGCCAAAACAGATTAAAGCGAAGGTATTCTGGGATTCTAGGGCTAAAGTCAGCAGCGGGTTACTGCCTCCTTGTCCTTGCCAAATTAGTTGATTGAGCAAAGAAATGATAATAACCAGGGGTAAAGCGACAAAATAGCCGGCTAATCCCCAGAAAAGCCAAGGACTAAAGAGTTTAAAACGAAACCAATCGGGAGGTAAAGGGCGAAAAGGCTTGATTGCTAGGTATAAAACCGATAAACTGCTCAATGTTAAGGCTAAATAACTAACTACAACGTATATTGCTTTAGCTTCTAGGTTAAATTGTTCGGGATTGAGACTCAAGAAACTCGATAAAATCCCGAAAATTACCGGTAAAACAATTTGTCCGACGAAAAAGAAACCGATAATTATTCCCCACCAGAGGGTTTCTCCTCCCCACTTAGTTTGCCAAGCGAGACTATCATCTAAAAAGAGCAGCGATCGCTGTTTACGGAGCAGCCACTGCACTAATAAAAATATCAACAGCACAAAACCGATTAAACCGCCGATAAGAGGCAACAAAGCCACTAAAATTAGTTTAATTAAGGCATTAGCCGCCACTTCACTCTGTTCTTCCTCTAAAGCGAGTAAATCCTCTTGACGATTTTCGAGACTATATAATTTTTCCAGAATGGTATAACGAAACCATCCTTGAAAATTGCGCTCGATTCTCGCTTCAGCATCGGCAGCAATTTGGGGGGGTTCACTGTACAATCCCTCTAACAGCAGCGCATTTTTTAAAACAGCAGGTTTATAGTTCTCAAATGCTGATTTTTCCTTGATCTCTTGCCAGATTTTCCGTGCCGAATCCAAGTCACCTTGACTAGCTTGAATGAGACTTAATTTCAGTTCTAAATCTTTTAAGGAATTGATTTCGCGCTCAAGAGATTTTTTTTGTTCGGGATTAACTGCTGATTTTTCTAGTTCGGTGATTGTTTTTTTGGCACTTTTCTGGGCTGATAAATACTGTTCCTCGGCAGTGGTATAAGGAGCTTCACCGATCAGGGAAGTTTGCATTAATTTAAGATTAGCAAATTCCTCGCTATTAGGGTCAGCATCGCTGCTGAGAGTCGTGACTTGTAGGTTGAGATTGGTTTGATATAGTTGAATATTCGATTGGATTTGAGGCTGATTAACGCTAGAAATTAAAGCTGTAACTACTGGAGTTAAGGCAATAATTGTTAAGACAAAAGCGATCGCTTGTTTGAGACTTTGCCAGGGGAGTTTTTTTGAGAAATTATCAAACATGAAAATAGTTAAGTGGGAGTTAGAGGTTAGCTGATGGGGTTTTAGGGTTTTAGGGTTTTAGTTGAAATTCCCCCATTCCCTATAGGTAGGTATTAAAAATTGTCAGATACCCCCCTTATCAAGGGGGGATTAAGGGGGGATCTATCTTCAATTTAATTATAACTACTTACCCTAATTATTAACTAATTACTTGAGAAAAAAGATTTTCGTATTGATCCAAAGTCTTTTCAAAGGCATAATTTTCCTCCGCGTATTGTCGTCCTTTTTCTCCTAGTATATTTGCTAAATCTGGGTTTTTGTATAGCTTTAAAATAGCCGTAGCTAATGCCTCCGGATCTTCAGGATTAACCACCAAACCACCACCACTACGCTCGATCGCCCTAGCAGCAGTTCCAGCGGCGGGAACAGAAGCAATAATAGCACGGCCACTAGCTAATAATACCTGAATTTTGGACGGCATATTAAAGGAAATCACGTTATGTTTTTGCATCACCATACCCACATCAGCGGCGGCTAACATTTCTGGTAATTTTTCCCGGGGTTGAAAGGGTAATAAAAGCACATTACTGGCCCCCTGTTGTTGGCGATACTTTTCTAGGCGATCAAGGGCCTCTTTTTTACCAACAATTACCACTTGAATCTCAGGAATATTAACTAAGTGAACTGCGGCATCGATTAAAGTTTCCAAGGGTTGAGTTAGGGCAATATTGCCAGAATATAAAACAATAAACTTGCCCTCAAGATGATTTTCTTGGCGAAAATAATTATGGTTTTTCGGCAGAGGTTTAATAAAGCTCACATCCACCCAATTAGGAATCTCAATAATTTTCTGACTCGGCACATTTTTAGTGAGGAGATTTTTGGTAAAACCATCGGCAATAACTGAGATTTTACTGGCAGTTTTGTAGGCAAATTTTTCGAGACTACTAAAAACCTTAATCATTTTCTGATTAGTTAATAATCCCACATGAACTGCCGCATCGGGCAGAATATCCTGTAAATTTAGAATAATCGGTATCCCATATAATTTACTCAATAAAGCGGCAGGAACGCAAACGGGTAATCCGGGTACAGTTAAGAAAATTAGATCGGGTTTTTCACCTTTGAGAGCCTGAAAGAAACTCAAAAAAACAAAGCTCAATTCAAAGAAAATTCGATTTTTTAAACTTCTTTCGGGGCGCGCCCAAACGTAGGAACGTTGAATTTTAACACCATTTCGTTCTTCTTCCAGATAGATTTTTCCTCGGTATTCGGGATCGATTTCACTATTAGGATACCAAGGAAAAGCCGTCAAAACCCTGACTTGATGACCTCTTTTAACCAATCCTTCCGCCAATTCTGTCATCAGGGGAGCGATGCCGATCGGTTCGGGGTAATAGTTATAAGAATAGAGCAAAATTCGCATAGGGATGGCAATTTGGTTAGGCGATTCAGTTTCATGATTTTATCAATAGTTACTGGTTTTTTGACAAATCAGATTGGCTTTTGTCAGGGATTATCCTAGAAAGATGTGAGGATTAGCGGTGAGAGATGCGGAAAAAAGGGGCAATTGGCTGCTAAATTAATCCTCAAAACCCCCTTACCCCTGCCTCAATACTGACCCTTATTTTTCCCTTACCCGGTGGCCGATATCGCGACGATAATAGATGCCCTGAAAGTGTATCCTGTTCACCGATTGATAGGCAAGTTCGATCGCCTGATTAAAATTGGCTCCCATCGCCGTGACACCCAAAACCCGGCCGCCATCGGTGAAGATATCGCCGTGTTTTAAAACCGTGCCAGCGTGGAAAACGATCGCTCCCTCGGTTTCAGCTGCCTTAATTCCCGTGATTAACTGGCCTTTTTCGTAGTGGTCGGGATAACCGGCAGAGGCAGCCACCACACAAACGGCACTACCAGATCGCCATTGTAAAGAGGGGAAATCAGTTAATTTTTGTTGAGCGCAAGCCAGCAGCAGCGGTGCCAGGGCAGTTTCCAGTAGGGGTAAAACCGCTTGAGTTTCGGGATCGCCAAAACGACAGTTAAATTCGAGAACTTTTGGCTCTCCGGCGGGGGAAATCATTAAACCCGCGTAGAGGACTCCCCGATAGTCAATGCCGCGTTTTTGTAGGGTGGCGACGATGGGGGCGAGGATGTCTCGGTCCACCGCTTCGATAATGGCGGCGGTGGCTATGGGTGCGGGGGCATAAACTCCCATACCGCCGGTATTTTTGCCGGTATCGCCTTCACCGATCCGCTTGTGATCTTGGGCGGGTAGCAGGGAACGAAAACTGATCCCATCGGTGAGGGTGAGGATGGACACTTCTTCCCCTTCTAGGAATTCTTCCACCACGACTTTAGTAAAGCCACTGGTAAAAAGATCATCGATCGCTTCTAGGGCCATATCTACGGTTTCGGCGACAATTACCCCTTTTCCTGCGGCTAATCCGTCGGCTTTCACCACAATTGGCGCTCCTTGCTCTCGGATATAAGTTTTTGCTAATTCTGCATCGGTAAAGGTTTCGGAAGTGGCGGTGATAACTCCGGCTTCGCTCATTAATTCTTTTGCCCAGGATTTGCTCGATTCAATTAAGGCCCCGGTTTGTGTGGGGCCAAAAACGGCAATTTCCTGGGCGAGAAGATAATCGGTAATGCCGAGGGAGAGGGGATATTCTGGACCGACAACCACCAGATCGACGCTATTTTCCTGGGCAAAACGGCTAATTTCAGCAAAATCCTCCATTGCTAGGGGGATATTTTCACATTGAGGTAAAATTGCCGTTCCCCCATTACCTGGAATACAGAACACTTGTTCTACTTGAGGCGATTGTAGGAGTTTCCAAGCTAGAGCGTGTTCTCGACCACCACTGCCGATAACGATAATTTTCACGGATAGACGCAGCCTAAATGACGATGGTTTAATTATCCCCTAGCTCTGGGGTGCCATTGGCTAGAAGTTGAGATTACTTAACTTTTTAATCCTCGCTCCCCACCTGTTGAGCAATAACCCTAGTCCTACGGAGGTGATCAGATAAGTAGCTGGTTATAATTAAATTAAAAATGGATTTTAGGTTCGATCCCCCCTGCCCCCCTTGATAAGGGGGGTGCCGATAGGCGGGGGGATCCCCCCTGCCCCCCTTGATAAGGGGGGTGCCGATAGGCGGGGGGATCCC
>NZ_JADBUZ010000219.1:0-31225 GCF_020245305.1 Microcystis sp. M20BS1
AAGACGAAAAGAAAGTTGTTTGACTTCCACTGAGTCAAAGCGGTAGTTATTGGCTTCGCTGATAGGGAGTTGAATTAATTCAAAGAAGATAGAGGGGAATGATTGAAAGAGTTGATAAAAAATCGTGTCAGTTTTCATGCTTTTATTTCTTCATCCGCGCTTGTTCTTAAACCGCATCAACGGACTGGTTAAACGATCGCACAATCGAGACGATCCGATCAGCTTCCTGATCATTAAACATCCCATCTAGCCCTTCGGGATGGTTATCAGTAAAGGGAGGCTCGTAGAGCGCCCCCGGATTGATAACTCCGTTTTTAGTGAGGATATCGATGATATTTTCGATAAAACGGATTTGATTGGCCGAGAAGTTTGTCCCCTGCAAATAACGGGCAAAAGCTTGTTTAGCCGCTTGGCGTGCCGCTACGCGGATCCCTGCGGGATCAAGTCCGACGATTTCCAGGATCAGGAGCTTGAGGCTTTTTGTCTGGCCAAAGACCTCCTCAAAACGTTGACGGCTCTCAATTTCTGCGGCCGAAAATAGCATCTCCTCTAGGGCAGATAAATCCGTCTCCGTTAGGGGGATATTGCGCCGCAACTTAGCGATCGCAAGGTGATCCTGATGCTGACGGATATAGGCCTCCACTTTCCGGCGATACTGTTCGCGACTAAAACCGGTCTGATGGGTGGGAATATCGACAATCTGCACCTCCCCCATCTCATCGACAAAATCGGTGATCACGATCTGCTGCTTTTGGCGATCGATAAACTTGACCAGATCCCGGACACGCACCCGAATCCCCTCCACCATTGACGGCGTTGCTCTGATCCACCAGCTTTCGTCCTGCACCTCGCGAATAAAGGCCAATTGTCCCTTAATCATCGGGATATCGGGCTTAGTCTCCAGTTGACCGAGAATATCCCGCACTTTGTCCCGCAATCGCTCATAACTACGGTCGGCCTTGAGAATGGCTAATTGCAGTTTCACACAGAGAAGGTCGAATTCCTTGGCCAGGGGATCCTCATTGGGCAGACTATTGGGTAAACCGGCCAAGGAGTCGGCAATGGTGGCCGCGTCCTCCTGACTCAGGTTGTTCCAACGCTGACGCTGACTAAAGGTTTCTACCTGCGGCAAGCGACGACGCACGAGGAAATTATCCCGGGGCATGGTGGCGATGTGTTGATGGAGTGCATCGAGCAAACTCGTGTATAGGTCGCCGGATCGATCGACTTTGTAAGTAGAGGACTGCTCTCTTGCCCTAGGTGTCGCGCTTGGCTTGGAGGGAGCGAGACGGGTTGCCAACTCGAGGCGATGTTTAACTAGGCGACTGGTGAGGCTTTCGGGTATTTTCTGGCTTGTTTCATCGATATCCTGCTCGAAATACTCGAAATTCCCGCAGAGGTCGAAGACCAGAAACTCGGTTTTATGGTTGCCAGACCCAAACAAATCCTGACAGAGACGGGTCCCGCGCCCGATCATCTGATTGAACTTCACCCGGGAGAATACGGGCTTAAAAAAGACCAAATTGACCACTTCCGGCACATCTACGCCGGTATCGAGCATATCCACCGAGACGGCCAAAATCGGTTCTTTGTTGGCTTCGCTGAAGTCATCGAGCAGACTCTGGGCGTAATTGTCGTGACTGTCAATAATTTTGGCGAAATGACCTTTGTAGTGAGGATAGTTAATATCAAAGCGATCGCAGATAAATTGGGCGTGCCGGTGATTACGGGCAAAAATAATCGTTTTACCCAATCGATCGCCACTGTTGACCTTTAGCCCCCGTTGCATCAATAATTCTAACGCTTGATCCACGGTGTCGATATTGAATAACCAGTGATTAAAGGCAGCTGCGTTAATTGCCTGCGGTAGTTCGCCGGTTTCCTCGTCCCGGAACTTCTCCTCGTAGTCTAGCCGCTCCTCCGGGGTTAGCTCACTGTATTTAACCCCAGTACGCAGAAACTTAAACGGTACAGTAACGCCCTTGGGGGGGACAAGGTAGCCATCCCTAACGGCATCATTTAACTCGTAGGCGAAGGTAGGCACGCCCTGGGGTAGCTGGAAAATGCGGTAGGTGTCCCGGTCTATTTCCGAGCGCGGCGTGGCAGTTAGCCCCACCAGCAGGGCATCGAAATAATCGAATATTTCGCCGTATTTCTGATAAATGGAGCGATGGGCCTCATCGACGATCACTAGGTCAAAATAACCCACCCCAAAGATTCGCCCCTCTGCATCCATGCGATCGATGGCGTTGAGCATGGTTTGATAGGTGGAGAAGAGGACGTTAGCCCCCGTCACGTCCTTGCTGCGGGTCAGATCTAGGACGGTAACGCTGGGTAGATGACGCTGAAAGGCTCGATAGGCTTGCTTTAATAGGGCATTGCGATCGGCCAGAAACAGGACTCGGTTTACCCAATTGGCACTCTTGAGCAGTTCCACTAATGCGATCGCCGTTCGGGTTTTACCGGTTCCGGTGGCCATAACCAACAGGGACTTACGGGCGCACTTTTCTTCAAAAGTTTCGGTAATGCGGCGGATGGCTTCTTTCTGGTAGGGACGGCCGACAATATCCTCGTTGATGGCGGTGTCCCTGAGGCGTTTACGGTGGGAACGGCGGAAAATTAGCCGTTCTAGCTCGGTTTTTCGCAGGAAACCGAGGACGGGACGGGGGGGATAGGTGAGATCATCCCAGAGATAGGTTTCATAGCCGTTGCTGTAGAAAATAACGGGGCGTTGGTTGTAGTTTTTTTCTAAGCAGTCGGCGTAGAGTTTGGCCTGATCTTGTCCGATGTCGGCGCTTTTGCTGGTGCGTTTTGCTTCCACGAGGGCGAGGGGTTTGCCGTCATCACCCCATAGTACATAATCGACGAAACCGCGCCCAGTATCCCCCGGCTTTTGGATGGGCATCCCCCACACCTCGAACTCTGTGGCGTTGGGGGCTTTGGTATCCCAGCCGGCCTCTTGGAGTAGTACATCGATCAGGTAGCGGCGGGTGTCGGCTTCGTTGTAGTCGTGCCGGTCAGCGATCGCTCGATTTTGGGCGAGGAGGGCATCCCGTTCGGCCCTAGCGGCCGCGAGTTCGGCCTCGGTTTGGCGCTGTTTTGCTTCGGCCAATTGGCGCAGGGCATCGCTTTGGGACAGGCGTTTTTCCAGGTCTTGCAGTTGTTTGGGAGCGGGGGGTGCGGCCGGGGGTATCTTCTGGCGATCAAAGCTAATATCGCCCAATTTTCGCCCATTCTGCCCATAGTAGCGCACCAGCCAGTAGGTGAGATGAAATAGTTCCTCGATCAGGTGCAGGGAGTCCCGTTCACTGATGGGGCTGGTATGGTGGGCGGCGTTGTTGCCGACTTTGTGGATGGTGCGAATTTTGCCGAAAAGTCCAGGTTTAAGGTTATCTTTAAAGGTTTGCTCGTGGATGAGAGCGCCTAGGCTATTGTCCCGGGGCGGTTGCAGGTAGGGGTCGTTTTCATAGAGCCAGCAGACCATTTGCTCTAGGACAAAACGGGTATAGAAGCAACTGGCCCGGGGGTTGCTGAAGACTAATCCCTCCGCTTGGCTGGCATGATCGTAGATTGTCGGGAATTGATCTCGCAGGAAGGAGAAGTTTGAGTCCATATTGCGCTCCCCAGTCTATAACTTTATTATTCCCAAAGTTTTGGCTATCTCTATATTTTACCTGATTATTGTTTAACAGTTATATAAAAAAACAGCAAGTTCGGTTATTTTATCTAGGGTTTTCCCTAGTGACAGTGTGAGATGATAGGAATCTTGGTTAATTGTCCAACGGTCTTTTTTAATGGTATTTCCCACAAGATTATGGCAGTAATCCGCCGGCTGCCATGGCTACAGTTCCCCCCTAAATGCTCTTTGTAAAAGGGAATTAAAGAGATTTTCGGATTCTTGAGAACAAGATGTTAAACTTTCTTTTGAAGACTGTATTTTGGAGGCTATTTCTAAAAATTCTTTTTGTTTATAGATGGGAGGCACTGGAACAATAAAATCTTTTATCATATTGAGATGCAAATCAGGAACTCCAATACCTTTAATAGATCGATCTGCTTGACGTTTAAGTGCTGGTGTAGCCAATGCTTCTTTCAGAAATTCGGGGAAAATCAAATCTCTTTGGGGTTTAATAAGGCAAACGCTCACATATAGTGAAAATTCACTCTTTACATTCACAAGGGCTGGACGACCATATGTTGCCCCGACCTTTGTGTATAAAATATCGCCCAGATCGGGGTTACATCTTTTCTTATATTTTTTGTGATCTTCTTCGCTGATGAACTTGCAATCATCAAACTTTAATTCGCCCGTTGTAATATCTTTAACAGAAATAAAAGGGACTCCTTGCTCAGTATAATTTGGTCGAGAGTGAACACCATCGGTGATTTTAGTGGTGACTTCCTCTAGTTTCTTTATCTCCCACCCTTTCGGATTAGTAACAGGATCACCGAACATCTCTAGGAAAGTCGATTTTAACAACTCCTCAGTTAACCGTATTGCCTCCTTGCGCTTGCGTCGCACCCCATCCGCTTTATCTAAAATTGCCGCAATTCTTCGCTGTTCTTCGAGGGGTGGGAGCGATACCTTAATCCCTTTAACTATCTCAATATTTAAGTTCTTTACAGTTGAACCAGAAGCAAGACGGGAAAACTCTGCATATATTAGATCAGAACCTAGTAGATGATAAAAATAATCTTGATCAATAACACCTTTTTTATTACTTAAAACAAGCCATCCATCATGAATACAACCAGATGTTTTCATGATATAAGGGTGGCCAAAGCTCATGGAATTCGTAAGTAAAAAATCACCCGGATAGACCATGCGTGAATTCTTAACACCAGTCTTCAAAATGCGCTTTTTAGTGTGTGTAATGTATTTTGAACTATCCGAAGCATCACCAATCATTACCCAGTTTACACCGTCAGGTTCTTCTGTCAGAAAATTCTGAATCGGTCTTGGCGAACCACCACGAGCAATTTCAAAAATATCGCCTAGTGCGACAGATGGCCAATCCTTCATCCCAACATCTCCTTTAATGCGTGTAAAACCTGATCAATCTTATTTTCAAACATAAATCAAACATCCTTTCGGTGGACTAAAGCGGTGGGTTACGACGGATTGTTAGATTGACTTTAACGCCTAGATTGTTGCCGTCTAACCCACCCTACCAGATCATTGACTTTGATGCTCATTGATCAATCGTTCAACTTCCTGATGCAAGCCAGAAATTTGATTGACAATCACATCCCAAACAACCTCATAATCAACTCCAAAATAGACATGGATCAATCTATCTCGCATTCCTGCCATTCCTCTCCAAGGTACCTGCGGGTTTCTTTGCCTAAACTCATCTGGCAAATTTTTAGACGCTTCTCCAATAATCTCCAGACTTCTCACAAAAGCCCTTTTCAGCAGTTCATCCTTGAAAAAAGCATCTTGGGTTAGCCCTTGAGAATGCTCCAAAATAAACGCCGTCTCCTGTAAAATATGTTGCAAATAGTCTTTAGGAGAACGGGACATATTCCACCTCATCGAGAATTCGTTGTCCAAAAAAAGGACTCAGTGACTCAGGTGTAACCAGATCCACACTCCGACCAAACAAGTCCTCCAAAAAGAAACATAAATCCATAAAATTATTAAATGTCTTCATCCCGGGTTGAAACACCACCAAAATATCCACATCGCTCTTCTCTGTCGTCTGCTCTGTCCGAAAAGATCCGAACAAACCACAGCGACTAACTCCCAATCGCCGTAATTCGGCTTGATTTTGCTCTAGCAGACTAATTACCTGTTGCTTTGTCGTTACAGTCATCACATCCCCTCTAAATGCCGACAAATCTTATTTCTCAGCATAAATCAAATATCCTTTCGGTTGAGCAAAACTACCAATGCAATCATCGCTCAAAGCGTAACCCCTTCGCGCCGTATATTGTCAAGAAATGGATTATCTCCGCTCTGGAACTTTGCCGCAGAGATAAAATGACGGGAAACAACCACATTATAATCAAGGCAAAGCCTAGCGATAAATTCACTCGTGCGGTCAATTTCCTGATAAGGATCCACCACACCAGAAAGAATGACCAAAAGATCGATATCAGAATCTTCCCGTCCATCTTCCCGTGCTTGGGAACCGTAAAGGACGATTTTCTGTAATTGGTTTTGATAGAGCAGATGGAAATAATCTTTTATCTCCCGCACAATAACCTCTAGCTGTAGATTTTTCATCTCCTAATCTCCTAACATCTCCTCTAATGCGTCCAAATCCTGACGAATATCAGCCTCTAAAGCCCGTAACTTCTCTAAAATCACCTTCGGCGGCTCATAGCTCACTTCCTCGTACTCTATCTCCTTATAGCGGTTAATTGATAGATCATAAGCATTGGCCTGAATCTCCTCGCGAGGCACAAAAAACGCCTTCCCTTTGCGATTGGTATCCTTAGCGGAGTCGCGTTGCTGCCAACAGCGCAGCAAGTCCGGGATATCATTATCGGCAATCGGTTGGCGCTTATCATCGAGAGAGAAACCATCCGCCACCATGTCATAAAACCAAACGAAGTCAGTCCCCTTTTCCCTTACCCCCAGTTTCGTAAAAATCAGGATTGCGGTAGATACCCCCGCGTAAGGTTTAAACACCCCCGACGGCATCGATATCACCCCCTCTAGCTTATGTTCTTCTACCAAGATGGTGCGGATGTCCTTATGGGCCTTGGACGAGCCAAATAGCACCCCATCCGGCACAATTACCGCACCTTTTCCCCCCGTCTTCAGCAAGCGCAAAAACAGGGCCATGAATAATAACTCGGTTTTAGTGGTGTCGATGATTTTCGATAAATCCTTGGCAATAGTGGACTTCTCCACCGAACCCTTAAACGGTGGATTAGCCAGAATCATGGTAAAACTATCCTCTACCCCGGCGTGATCCTCCGATAGGGAATCCCGGGCCTCGATAATCGGCTGCTCGATACCGTGTAACATCAGGTTCATGCTGCCGATGCGTAACATCGTCCCATCGAAATCAAAACCGTGGAACATTTGGTTATTGAAATGCTCTAGGTTGCCGCGTTCATGGAGCAAACGTCCCCCCTCGCTGTCCTTTAACTCCCGCACATACTCGGCAGCCGCTACTAAAAAGCCTCCTGTGCCACAGGCCGGATCACAGATAACTTCCCGGGGTCCCGGCGCTAATAACTCCACCATCATTTTGATAATATGGCGCGGTGTGCGAAACTGTCCGTTAGTCCCGGCTGTACTCAGTTTCGAGAGCATATACTCGTAAAGGTCGCCTTTGGTGTCCCGATCCTCCATCGGGATTTTTTCAATTTGCTCGATTACTGTCCCCAGCAGCGCCGGAGACGCGATGAGAAAAACCGCGTCCTTCATGTGTTTAGCGTAGGTGCTACCCTTGGACAATTGCCCCAAATCTTTGATAAAGGGAAACGCTTCATCCCGGACAATCTGGAGCATTGTCTCGGCATCATCGATATTTTTGAAGTGGGACCAACGGATATGCTGTTGGCTGGGGGAAAAGGTGGGATTTTCGAGATTTTCGCCTAATCGTTGGGATTTACGCTCCTTAGCTAGTTCTAGGTCATCTAGGCGCTTGATAAATAGTAAATAGGAAATCTGCTCGATTACCGAAAGCGGGTTACTAATGCCGTTATTCCAGAAGGTTGTCCAAAGTTTATCTATTTTGGATTTTAATTCGCCGGTGATCATCGCTGTTTATTTGTTCACTGCTTTTAATATTGCAGTAATATTGTACTGAAAATCGGGGGTTTTCTTGGGTTTTCTGGGTAAAATATATTCTAAGTAGCTGGTTATAATTGAATTAAAGATGGATTTTAGGTTCGATCCCCCCTGCCCCCCTTGATAAGGGGAGTGCCGATCCCCCCTTAGTCCCCCCTTGATAAGGGGGGCATCTGATAATTTTTAACGCCTACCTACTTAAAACTGGCGAGGAGGTGGAACAAACCACAAAGACACAAAGGACACAAAGATTGATCGCTCCTATATAAGTTCAAGTTATCAAACAATTATGAAAGGAATTAACTTTGTGATTAATGAAAAAGGGGAAAAGAAAGCTGTTCTCATTGACTTAGAAGAATGGGGAGAGCTTTGGGAAGACTTTTCTGATATTTTAGTCTCTCGTAGTCGAGAAAATGAATCAGAAATTTCTTGGGATGAATTAAAACAAGAATTAGAAACAGAAAATACATTCGATGAGTAATTATCAAATTCGATTGAAAACCTCTGCGGCTAAAGAATTTAAAAAATTACCTTCTTCGATTAGGCAACGGGTGAGTGACAGTCTTGAGAAATTACAGCAAGATCCCCGTCCCTCTGGTGTTGTAAAACTAAAAGGAGAAGATAAAATGTATCGGCTTCGTGTTGGTGATTACCGCATTGTTTACACAATAGAGGATAATGATAAAATAATAAAGGTTACTAGAATCGGACACCGACAAGATGTTTATCAAGAATAAAAAATTAAAATGCCCATGTAAGCTAAGACGCATTTTAACCGCCTATCCTTAGATTAGCTGAATCTCCCCCAACCGAACCCTATTCCACCGTGACACTTTTGGCTAAATTGCGCGGCTGATCCACGTCTAAACCGCGACGGGCTGCGATATGATAGGAGAGCAATTGTAGGGGAATTACTGTTAAAATTGGCGATAATAATTCCTCAATTTCCGGCACATACAACAAATCATTAAAGACTTTTGGTGCTTCCGTATCGCTGTCAGCAACTACTCCCAATAACCGCGCATCCCTGGCTTTTGCTTCCTGTGCATTGGAGAGAACCTTATCATAAACTACCCCCGGCATCGCAATCGCTACTACGGGAACTTTTGCATCTAAAAGCGCGATTGGTCCGTGTTTCATTTCTCCGGCTGGATAGCCTTCCGCATGAATATAACTGATTTCTTTGAGTTTTAAGGCCCCTTCTAAAGCGATGGGGAAATTAATCCCCCGTCCCAAGAAAATAAAGTCCTGGGTGTCATTAAATTCATGGGCCAATTCTTCGATCGCTTTTTCCTGTGTTTCTAAGACAGTTTCGATCGATCTTGGCAGCGATCGCATTTGATTAATAATTTCCTCGATTCTCTCTAAAGACAGAGTTTGACGACGATAGGATAAATCCAAAGCTAAGAGATAAAAACCCAATAACTGGGCGGTAAAACTCTTAGTTGCCGCCACCCCGATTTCGATCCCCGCTTGGGTATTAATAATCTGATCGACCATTTGTGCTAGGGTACTTTCGGGGCGATTAGTAATCCCGATAATCCGGGCCTGATATTTTTTTTCTAATCCTAAACGACGCTGTTTTTCCGTTTCCAAAGCCGCTAAAGTGTCGGCTGTTTCCCCCGATTGCGTCACCCCGATGGTTAAAGTATTGGGCATCAGGGGGGTGGGTGCATAGCGAAATTCCGAGGCGTACTGTACCCTTGTGGGAATACCCGCCAACTGCTCAATCAAGTATTTACCCACTAAACTAGCGTGCCAACTGGTTCCACAGGCTAAAATCTGAATATGTTCTAAATTATCGTAAATTTCCTCAGAAAAATTAATATTTATCGGGTTGACATTATCCCCATTTTGTGCTGTCCAATGGGGATGCAGATAGGTCCCTAAACAGTCGCGTACCACTCCTGGTTGTTCGTGGATTTCCTTGAGCATGAAGTGACGATAGCCCTGTTTTTCTACGTTGGTCGGACTCCAATCGAGGACTCTGGGGCTTTTACGGACTCTTTTCCCTTCAAAATTATAAATTTCTACTCCCAAGGGTGTTAACCGAGCGATTTCGCCATTATCCAAGGACAGCACTGCCCGGGTATGGGGAACCAAAGCACTAACATCGGAGGCACAGAAAAACTCCCCTTGACCGAAACCGATGATTAAAGGGGCGTGTTGCCGCACGACAATCAATTCATCGGGATAATCGGGACTAATCACCCCTAGGGCAAAAGCACCCTCTAAACGTTCGATCGCCCTTAAAACTGCCTTGAGGAAAGGACTCACCCCTAAGTCTTCTTCATCGGTAGGTTTGGGTAGATAACTGGCGATTAGATGGGGAATAACTTCTGTGTCGGTTTCCGAGTCAAATATACAGCCTTTTTCCTTTAATTCTGTTCTTAATGCCTGAAAATTTTCGACAATGCCATTCTGTACCACTGCCACCCGTTGACTATTATCCGTGTGGGGATGGGCATTACTTTCTATGGGTTTGCCGTGGGTTGCCCAACGGGTGTGACCGATGCCAATTTGGGAGGGATTAACTTCCTGTTCTAATTTTTCTCGCAGATTGTAGAGTTTTCCCTGGGCGCGGACTCGATGTAATTCACCTTCGAGAATTGTGGCAATCCCTGCCGAATCATAACCCCGATATTCTAAACGTTCCAATCCAGCTAGGAGAATATCGATCGCTGTTTGGGTTCCGATATAGCCAACAATTCCGCACATTCTTTCGCTGACCCCATTTAGGCTAAGTCCAATCTATTCTATCGCAAGCGTGGCGCTTGTTTGCTTAGAAGCTCAAGACGCAGGGGCAAGGGTAAAGTTTCCCTTCTAGGAGATTAGGGTGTGGGGTGTGGGGTGTAGGGTGTGGGGTGTGGGGTGTGGGGTGTGGGGTGTGGGGTGTGGGGTGTGGGGTGTAGGGTGTGGGGAGAACAAATATATAGATCACTCAGTAGCACACTTTGTTCTTTTTGTCAAAAAAACTTTCTCTTTGCAACAAAACTACACAATTAATTGATCAACGGGTTGGCTGAAAAAAGGCTCTTTAACTGCCATTTATTGCTGTTGCTGAATAGGTGAGTGTAGATTTAGCAAGGGTTTTCAGGATCAACAGACAGCTAAAAACCCCAAAAAGCACAGAGGAACCCATCATTTCATACTGCGAAATTATACCATAATCGCTGGAAGTATTGCAACCTCGTAAACAAATGAGAATTATTTTCAATAAATTCTTAAGAAAAGATAAATATTGCGAAATGTAAATTTAAATATTCTCAACTATTAAAGCTTGTTTGATATAAAAAACTTATAAAAAGTGGTAATTTTTACTGACTGATCACTGATAACTGATTACTGATAACTGATAACTGATGACTGACTGAGGGAAACTTTACCCAGGAATGACAACTGCTGTTAAAGCGGCAGTAACCGCGTCCATCGGTTGATTACCGTCGATATGGTTAAGAGTCCCCTTTTGACCGTAATAATCTAAAACGGGGGCAGTTTGGTCGATATAAACCTGTAGGCGACGGGCGATCGTTTCTTTAGTATCATCTTGACGACCCCGTTGCATGAGACGCTCAATTAAGACCGTATCTGGTACAGCCAAATTAACCACAAATGTGTAACTATCGGCCAATTCTTCCAGTAATGCGTCTAAAAAGCTCGCCTGTGCCACCGTGCGGGGAAACCCATCAAGAATCCAACCCTTAGCACTGTCAGGCTGTTTTAAACGTTCCTGAATTAAACCTAATAACAACTCATCGGGGACTAATTCGCCCTTTTCCACATAAGCTTGTGCTTGCTGACCAAGTTCTGTCTTCTCTGTAATTGCTTGACGTAAAATTTCACCGGTAGAAATATGGGGAATCGTCAGAGATTCCGCTAATTTTGCCGCTTGGGTCCCTTTTCCCGATCCGGGCGGTCCCAAAAATATCACACCGATCCGTTTGCTCATGGATTAAATATAGGGTTTTAAGGGAAAAAACAACCAGTAACCGCTAAAAGGTCACTGGCTGAATATCTAACTACTGTTTAATCATGCCCTCATAGCGTTGAGAGATGACATAGGTTTGAATTTGTTTCGCCGTATCGATCGCCACCCCCACCAGAATTAACAGGGAAGTTGCCCCCAAACCGCGAAAAGTGGTGACACCGGTGGCGCTTTCTACTACAGTCGGCACAGTAGCCACCAAACTTAAAAAGAGAGCGCCCAAAAGGGTGAGACGATTCAGCACCCCTTCCAGATAATTAGTAGTAGCGGTCCCCGGTCGAATCCCCGGAATACTGGTCCCCATTTTTTTCAGGTTTTGGGACATATCCTTGGGGTTAACGATCAGGGAAGCGTAGAAGAAACTAAAACCGAGAATTAGTAAGCTATAAAAAGCCACATAACCCCAACTATCGGGACGCAGGGCATTAACCAACTGGACTAAAACCTGACCGACCGGGTTATCCGTGGGTAAAGCTTGCACCAATTGAAAAGGTAAGACCAACACTGCCGAGGCGAAAATAATCGGCATTACGCCCCCTTGATTGAGTCGTAGGGGTAGATAACTGGTTCTTTCCCGATAGAGACGACGACCCACTTGACGACGGGCAGAAACAATCGGAATCCGACGGGTTCCCTCCTGAACAAAAACAATGCCGATAATCATCACCAAGAAAACCAGCAAGAGAATCACCACTTGAGCGATCGCTTGTCGGCCACCCTGTTGAGCAAAAGTAATCGTATCACCGAGGGTTTTTGGTAAAACAGCGACAATGTTGACAAAAATCAGCAAAGATGCTCCATTTCCCAGACCGCGTTCCGTAATCAGTTCCGAAATCCACATCACGAACATAGAACCGGCCACTAAAGCGAGAACCGTAGCGGCGATCGAGGGTAAAGTTCCAGCCACAACGCCGTTAGCCACCAATAAACCGAGAGTAATACCGATACTTTGAATAATTGACCAAGCAAAGGCAATATAACGGGTAATTTGGGCAATTTTTCGCCGTCCTGCCTCTCCTTCATTTTTCTGTAAATCTTCCAAAGAAGGAAGGGCCGCGGTGAGTAGTTGCACGATAATTGAGGCGTTGATATAGGGAAGAATGCCGAGGGCAAAAATCCCTAACGTCGATAATCCTCCCCCAGTAAACAGGTCAAGGATTCCCAAAGCGGCGTTACTTTGAATAATTTCTGCTAATCTTGCCCGATCCAAACCGGGGATCGGTACAAACATCCCAAAACGGAGCAGAACCAGTAAACCCAATGTAATCAACAAGCGACCGCGTAAACCGGCCGCTTGTGCCATTTGCATAAACGTTTCCTGTGCCGTGGGAGCCTTATCACGACTGACGACCATTAACAGTTACCTCTAGTGCAGTTTTTTTTATGGGAAAAAGTAATCGAGGGGGAAAACTTTCTCGATTTTTTTAAGATTTCCCCTGTGTTTCTTATGATATAGCAATCCGGTCTTGGGGATTGGGTGTTAGGGTGTGGGGATTGGGTGTTAGGGTGTGGGGTGTGGGGTGTGGGGAGAACAAAGCTGCCCTTTACCTTTTGCCTTTTGCCTTTTGCCTTTTGCCTCCTGTCTCCTGTCTCCTGCCTCCTAATCTGCTGGGAAATTTATATCTCTTCCCAAGTACCTTGAGCGGCGGTAATTTTCTCTTTAGCACTATTGCTAAAAGCGGCGGCCTTCACCTTGAGGGGAACGGTAATTTCACCATCACCCAGAACTTTTAAAGGGCCGTCGTTGCTGGTGAGAATGTTAGCTTTTAGGAGACTTTCCAAGGTAACTTCCGTATTAGCGGGTAAAGAAGCTAATTTTCTCAGATTAACGATCGTGTATTGACGGGGGTTAACCAAAGGAAAATGCTTTAATTTGGGTACCCGACGATAGAGGGGCATTTGTCCCCCCTCAAAACCGGGACGAGTCCCCGTCCCAGAGCGAGATTTTTGTCCGCGCATTCCCAGACCGCAGCTAGCGCCCTGGCCGGCCGAGACACCCCGTCCCACACGACGACGGCGTTTAGTTGACCCCGGTTGGGGGGCGATTTCGTGGAGTTTCATGGTGATTTCTCTATGTGTACAAATGTTCTATAGATACGCCTCGATCCTTAGCAACTTCCGAGAAAGTGCGGAGAGTTTCCAGGGCGTTAACGGCGGCTCTAGCGTTATTGAGGGGGTTATCGCTACCGAGTTGTTTAGCGAGGATATTTTTTACCCCAGCCAATTCTAAAACGGTACGGACAGCACCCCCGGCAATAACCCCAGTCCCCGGAGCAGCCGGACGCATAATCACTTGAGCGCCTCCGGAAGCACCCCGGGTGAGGTGAGTGATAGAACTAGCCTTAGTTAAGGAGACTTCAATTAGTTGTTTTTTGCCATCGGCCACGCCTTTACGGACGGCCCCGATCACATCCCCTGCTTTGCCGACTCCCACTCCCACCTGGCCGTTTTCATTACCGACCACGACGATAGCCCGGAAGCTGAGTTTTTTACCACCCTTAACCACTTTACTAACCCGGCGGATCTGGATAACCCGCTCTTGCCAAGTGGTTTCTTTTTCTTTTTCGCGGTTGCCTTTGCGACGTTTTGCCATAGTTTTATCAGTGTTGAAAGGATATTTTAGAAGTTTAAGCCGGCTGACCGAGCCGCTTCTGCTAAGGCTTTGACGCGACCGTGATAGAGATTGCCACCGCGATCAAAAACCACTTGTTCAATGCCTTTGTCTAGGGCCCGTTGGGCCACCAGTTTACCCACGGCAGCCGATGCTTCTTGGGTAGCGGTGGATGCCAATTCCCCGCGCAAGGTGGCCTCTAGGGTAGAAGCGGCCGCGAGGGTATGTTGGGCCACGTCGTCGATAATTTGGGCGTAGATGTGGTTATTAGAACGAAATACGGATAAACGCGGCCGTTCAGCAGTGCCATTAATTTTGCGACGCACACGCTGGTGACGACGACGGACTGATTCTTTGCGACTAAGTTTCATGGTTTATTTTTTACCTCCTTTACCGCCTTTAGCGCCTTTACCGCCAGCTTTACCAACTTTGCGACGGACAACTTCACCAAGATAGCGAATCCCTTTTCCTTTATAAGGTTCGGGGGGACGAACTTCGCGGATTTTAGCGGCGGTGTTACCGACCGCTTCTTTGTCGATGCCACTGACGATAACTTGGGTGTTGTTTTCTACGGCGACGGAAACACCATCGGGCATCTCCATCTCCACGGGTTTACTGTAACCAACATTAAGAACTAATTTACTACCCTGCGCCTGGGCGCGGTAGCCCACCCCTTGGATATCGAGGCGTTTTTGAAAACCAGTAGCAACTCCTTCCACCATGTTGGCTACTAGAGTTCTACAGAGTCCGTGGCGTTCTCTGGCGGTACGCGAATCGTCTTGACGGGTAACGAGCAGAGTTTCGCCATCTTTATTGATGGCGACGGCGGTGGGTAGGGTTCTCTGGAGAGTTCCTTTAGGTCCTTTCACCGTCACGGTAGCACCATCGATATCGACGGTGACTTTATTGGGAATAGGGATCGGGCGTTTGCCAATACGAGACATAACAGTTATCAGTTATCAGTTATCAGTTATCAGGGAAGAGTTATCAGTGGGTCAGCTATCGGGTTTAAACTGGGAAAGGCTGACGGCTGATAGCTTATCCTTGTTTACCAGATGTAGCAAAGGACTTCGCCGCCAACGTTTTGTTTACGCGCTTCGCGATCGGTCATAATGCCTTTAGAGGTGGAAACAATGGCGATGCCAATGCCACCGAGGACGCGAGGTAAGTCTTTACTGTTGGAATAAACTCGCAGGCCCGGTTTACTGACTCTGGTGAGGGTAGTAATGATCGGTTGACGGTTTTTGCCTTTATATTTGAGGGAAAGAACTAATTGAGATTTAATCCCCTCACCCACTTCCTCAAAGTCAGCAATAAAGCCTTCGTCCTTGAGAACTTGGGCAATACTGCGCGTCATCCGCGTGGTGGGGATTTGAGTAGTGGTCTGCCGAACCGCGCAAGCGTTACGGATGCGGGTCAGCATATCCGAGATGGTATCGTTAGCAGACATGAATTACCTGTTTTTCTCCTAAATTGGGATCAACATCAGTGGTCAGTTATCAGTTATCAGTTATCAGTTATCAGTAGGTCAGTTATCAGATTTGAGTATTAAGTGAGTAGTATTAAATAGCAGGTTCCTGCTGTCTTTTCACTCAATCACTGTTGACTGTTCACTGTTGACTGTTTACTGTTTACTGTTTGCTGTTCACTTATTTACTGGTCACTGTTTACTTTTCTCTTGATTGATTTATCTAAAGGGCATTCCCATCTCTTTGAGGAGGGCGCGTCCTTCTTCGTCGTTTTTAGCGGTGGTGATGATTGAGATGTCCATCCCGCGAATTTGATCGATTTTGTCGTATTCAATTTCAGGGAAGATCAACTGTTCACGAATGCCTAAACTGTAGTTACCACGACCATCAAAACTGTTACCGCTGATACCGCGAAAGTCGCGAATGCGTGGTAAGGCCAGATTAATGAGACGGTCTAAAAAAGCGTACATTCGATCGCCGCGCAATGTCACCATGACACCCACGGGCATTCCTTCGCGAATTTTAAAGCCAGCGATCGCTTTTTTAGCTCTAGTCACTACCGGTTGTTGTCCGGTGATGGTGGACAGTTCCTCCTTGGAAGACTCCAAAGCTTTGGCGTTTTGTGAAGCTTCCCCAAGACCGCGGTTAACAGTAATTTTGATAACTTTAGGTACTTGGTGGATATTGGTATAACCAAATTGTTCTTTCAGTTTAGGAACAATGGTTTCTTGATAGGTGGTTTTTAGTTTTTGGCTCATAGTTTTGCTGCTTGCTTTTCCTGGGCTTGGTCAGGAACTAGAATTGATGGGAAACTAATCGATAATTTCGCCAGTTTTCTTCAGTATCCGCACTTTCCGACCGTCTTCGGTAAAGGTATAACCCACCCGACTGGCGATTTTTTTCTTCTCGGAATAAAGCATCACTTTGGAACTGTGAATCGGTGCTTCGTAGGTAACGATTTGACCCGATTCCCCTTCCTGTTGGGGTTTAGTATGTTTGGTGCGGATATTAACTCCCTTGACCACCACGGTACTTTCTTGGGGTAGAGCGCGTAAAATTTCGCCCACCTTGCCCTTATCGGAACCGGCGATTACTTGAACGACATCCCCTTTTTTAACGTGCATTTTTTGCCTTTGGGGCGGGGTTTGAATGTTTTTCTTACTCATTTTTTTTGACCTCAAAGTGTGAAAAGTTTTAGACTAGCCATCAGCCAATTGCCTTGATACTTTTCACTTTGATCAGAGAACTTCTGGGGCTAAGGAAACAATTTTGGTGTAGTTTTTATCGCGCAATTCCCGAGCGACCGGACCAAAAACCCGCGTACCTTTGGGATTACCGTCATTATTAATAATCACGGCGGCGTTATCATCAAAACGGATGCTCATGCCACTATCGCGACGGACGGTTTGACGGGTCCGCACAATCACCGCAGTGACCACATCGGATTTTTTCACGGGCATATTGGGGATAGCGTCCTTAACCACGGCGATAATTTTGTCACCGATGCCACCGTAGGTACAGTTACCTGTTCCCAGCACCCGCAGACACATTAGTTTCCGCGCCCCGCTATTGTCAGCGACATTTAAGTAGGTTTGTTGTTGAATCACGGTTTTTACCTAGGTGAAATTTAACTATCGGTTAATATTTCCGCCACTTCCCAACGTTTGGTTTTACTGAGGGGGCGGGTTTCACGAATGCGAACTCGATCGCCTTGTTTGGCTTGATTTTCTGCGTCGTGAGCCTTAAACTTCTGGGTTTTTACGACGATTTTGCCGTATTTAGGGTGAGGAGAGCGGTTTTCAATGGCTACCACTACGGTTTTATCCATTTTGTCGCTGACTACTACCCCAACTCTTTCTTTAACTGCCATAGCGGGTTATGCCTCCGGGGTGGACTGGGCTAGTTGGCGCTCCCGTTCTACGGTCAATAATTGGCCGAGACGGTGGCGGGTGTGTTTGAATTCGTGGGTTTTTTCCAAGCGGCGGGTGGCCTGTTGCAAACGCAATTCAAACAGTTTCTTTTTGGCAGCGAGGATAGCGTCGGCGATGTCGTCATCACTCATCTTCCTCACTTCGGCGATTTTCGGTAGAGCCATTAGACAAAATCCTCCTCGCGAGTGATAAATTTGGTCTTAATCGGTAATTTTTGGGCGGCTAGGCGCATTGCTTCCCGGGCCACTGGTTCGGCTACCCCGGCAATTTCAAACATAATGAACCCCGGTTTAACCACGGCCACCCAGAATTCGGGGGAACCTTTCCCAGAACCCATCCGAGTTTCTGCGGCTCGTTGGGTGACGGGTTTATCAGGAAAAACGCGGATCCAGATTTTGCCACCCCGACGGATATAACGAGTCATTGCCCGTCTGGCCGCTTCGATTTGACGGGAAGTAATCCAACAGGGTTCGGTGGCTTGCAGGGCGAAATCGCCGAAATTAATCGTATTTCCGCCGGTGGCCAGTCCGCGCATCCGTCCGCGCTGTTGTTTGCGGAATTTTGTTCTTTTGGGACTTAACATGAGCTATTTACCACTGATAAATATTAGGGATCAGCCTTCGCTAGAGCGATCTTCAAACTGTTGACGACGACGCTGTTGACGGCGCGGTGCTTGAGCGGGAACGGCGGCGGCAATTTCTTCTTGGCCGGGGATAATTTCGCCCTTAAAGATCCAAACTTTCACCCCTAGAATCCCGTAGATGGTGCTGGCGGTTTTATAGGAGTAATCGATATCGGCCCGCAGGGTATGCAGGGGAACTCGTCCTTCCCGCACCCATTCAGTCCGAGCGATTTCTGCCCCGTTGAGACGGCCGCTAACTTGAATTTTGATCCCTTTGACTTCAGCCCTTTGCGCCCGTTGGATAGCTTGCCGCACCACACGACGGAAGGAAACCCGTCTTTCTAGTTGTTGGGCTATGTATTCGGCGATCAGATTGGCATCGGCATCAACGCGAGCCACTTCGATGACGTTAATACGAATTTGACGCTGGCCACCGAGGGCTTTTTGCAAACCTAGGCGCAGCTGTTCGATTCCCGTACCACCACGACCGACGACGACCCCAGGGCGAGCGGTGTGGATGGAAATATCTACTTGATCGGCCTTGCGTTCGATGCGAATATCGGCGATACCGGCATTAGCGAGGTTTTTCTCGACGTATTCACGAATGCGGCGATCTTCTTGCACTAATTCGGGGTAACGTTTCGCGTCGGCATACCAGCAAGATTTGTGATCTTTGATAACGCCGAGACGAAAACCGAGGGGATGGATTTTTTGTCCCATTGTGGTTTTTTTAGTTAAGGTGATTAGTCTTCGAGGCTAGGAGCGACGGCGACGGTGATATGACAGGTGGGTTTGCGAATTTGGTAGGCGCGGCCTTGGGCCCGGGGTCGAAAACGTTTTAGGGTCGGTCCGCCATCGGCAAAGGCTTGGCTAACCACCAAAGTGGCGGGATCGAGTCCTTCGTTATTTTCGGCGTTGGCAACGGCGGAACGCAGGACTTTCAGAATCGGATCACAGGCCCGGTAGGGCATAAATTCGAGAATAATTAGGGCTTCCCGATAGGAGCGACCGCGGATCTGATCGAGTACCCGTCTGACTTTCAGGGGTGACATCCGAATATAGCGGGCGATCGCTTTGACTTCGTTAGAGGTATCGATGGTCATTTCAGTTATCAGTTATCAGTTATCAGTTATCAGTCATCAGCTATCAGCTTTTATTTTTTGAAAATTAGCTAACTTGGTGGTTTATGATCACGACTATCTAGCTGACGACTGAGGGAGTAGCGGCTGATTTATTTCCGTCCTGCTTTTTTGTCGCTCTTGGCGTGGCCACGGAAGGTGCGGGTGGGAGCGAATTCACCGAGTTTATGACCGACCATCTGCTCGGAAACATAGACGGGAACGTGCTGTTTGCCGTTGTGAACGGCGATCGTGTGACCGACCATATCGGGAATGATTGTCGAGGACCGGGACCAAGTTTTAATCACTTGTTTACTGCCCTGGGCGTTGAGTTTTTCGATTTTTTCCATCAGGTGGCCGGCGACAAATGGCCCCTTTTTCAGTGAACGACCCATAATTTTCAGTCAAAAGTAAAGTAATAATTTCTAACCCTGGGTACGACGGCGCACGATGAGATCGCTACTGCGTTTTTTCTTGTTGCGAGTTTTGCGACCGAGGGCGGGTTTACCCCAGGGAGTCATCGGGCCGGAACGTCCGATCGGAGCGCGACCCTCTCCACCTCCATGCGGGTGATCGACTGGGTTCATGACGCTACCCCGAACATGGGGGCGTTGACCGCGGTGACGGGTACGGCCGGCTTTACCGAGACTGATGTTTCTCGCTTCGGCGTTACCGACTTTTCCGATGGTGGCGTAGCATTCACGCCGGATCATGCGTACTTCTTTGGAGGGGAGGCGGATGGTAACGTAATCGCCTTCTTTCGCTACCACTTGGGCGAAACCGCCGGCAGCCCGCACCATTTGACCACCGCGACCAGGAACGAGTTCGATGTTATGAACTTCTGTCCCTAGGGGGATGCGACTTAAGGGTAGGGCATTACCGACCTCGAAGGGAGCGTTTTCTCCGGCGATGACGGTATCACCAACGCCTAAACCGGCGGGGGCGATGATGTAGCGTTTTTCCCCGTCTTTGTAGAAAAGTAGGGCAATGCGGGCGTTACGGTTAGGATCGTACTCGATCGCCGCTACTGTGGCGGGAATATCCCGTTTATCGCGACGAAAATCGATAATCCGGTAGAGGCGCTTATGGCCGCCGCCCCGGTGACGACTGGTGACGACACCGCGATTATTACGCCCTTGTTTGCTGTGTTTGCGATGAGTTAGGGACTTTTCCGGTTCGGTTTTGGTGATCTCCTTAAAGTCGGAGATGGCCGCCTGCCTTGTCCCGGGGGTTAAAGGTCTAAAAGAACGAATACCCATAGTTTAGTTTTCCGTTATCGGGTTTCTTGGTGGTTATACGTCGGGATAGAGGGCGATCGAGTCGCCAGCTGCTAGGGTCACGATCGCACGTTTGTATTGGGGTTTGTAACCGAGGAAACGGCCGACGCGTTTTTTCTGACGAGAGGGGCGGCTGGTGTTCACTTTCGTTACTTTCACGTCAAACAGCAATTCGATCGCCGCTTGAATTTCCGGCTTGGTCGCTTTCAAGGCGACATCGAAAACGTATTTATTTTGTTCTAGGAGTAGGGTGGCTTTCTCGGTCACGATCGGTTTTAGGATCAGATCGGCGAGTTGTCTGGCTTCAGTTCTAAGCACCATAGACCTCCTCAATTTTAGCTAGGGCTGCGGCGGTGGCGATAACTCGATCGGCTAGGATGACATCATAGACGTTGAGACTATCGGCGCGAATAATTTTGAGATTGCAGATATTACGTCCCGATAAATAGACATTTTCGGGAATTTCCGTCAAAATCAGCAGAATTTTTTCCTCTGGACTGGCTCCCCAGCGACTTAAGGCAGCGGTGAGTTCTTTGGTTTTGGGTTGGGAGAATTGTTCAGCGAAGCTTTCCACCACGATAAAGTTATCGGCCTGGCTGATCAAAGCGGTTCTCAGGGCTAATCTTTTCTCTTTGCGATTGACCTTAACCTCAAAATCTCTCGGTTTTGGTCCGAATATGACACCGCCACCACGCCAGAGGGGAGAACGGATCGAACCGGCCCGGGCGCGACCGGTGCCTTTTTGCCGCCAGGGTTTGCGACCACCGCCGCGCACTTCCGAGCGGGTTTTGCTGGAGGCATTACCTTGGCGGGCCGCCGCTAGATGGCTGACGACGACGCGGTGAATTAGATGTTTGGCGGTTTCGGGTTTAGCGGTTTTCAGTTCCAGGGTGCCTGTTCCCGCTTCTTCCCCTTGCCAATTTTTGACTGTGTAGTTAACCATGGCTTTAATCTTTCCTTGCCCTATTTACCAAATTTCTTGGCGGGGGTGATGTTTAACAGGGTTCCTGGTTTACCCGGGACGGCTCCTTTGATCAGGATCAGGTTGCGTTCGCTATCGATTTTGACCACGGACAGTTTGCGGATGGTCACTTGGGTGGCTCCGTATTGTCCAGCCATTCTCTTACCCGGGAAAACCCGGCCGGGGGTAGTACCGGCACCGGTGGAACCGGGGAGACGGTGGTTTTTGGAACCGTGGGTCATGTTACCGCGCTTGAAGTTATGGCGTTTTTGATAGCCGGAGAAACCCCGTCCGATGGTGGTTCCAGCCACATCGACTAAATCGCCCTCTTGGAAGATAGCGGCGGTAATTTCTTGGCCTAAAGTGTAGGCGGATGCGTCCTCGAGGCGGTATTCGATTAAATGCCGCAGGGGGGAGACACCGGCTTTGGCTAAATGACCGAGTAGCGGTTTGTTGAGGGCTTTTTCTTTGACGGTTTTGTATCCCACTTGAATGGATTCATAACCGTCGGTTTTTTTCGTTTTGACTTGGGTGACGGGACACGGACCGGCTTGAACGACGGTGACGGGAATGGCGACTCCCGTTTTGTTGTCGAAGATTTGGGTCATGCCCAGTTTTGTACCGAGGATACCGATAGACACGGATTGTTCTCTTTATCTTTACTAGACGACAATCAAAAATAACGTGGCCGTGGCTATAGGAGCGAGAAAAATCTTTCCCGCTTTATCAGCCTGCCCAACTTGAATGACTTTTTTGGAGTTATTTAAGCTGGCATCCCGTTAAATTCGTAAGTAGGACTAGACAGGGTTGCTGGTTCTGCCTAGATTGTTGCTGGTCTTTGTTTCTTGGGGACTTAAAGGGTTTATCTTCAGTATCCCGGCGAAGACCGAGCGACCAAGGCGGTTCTGCTCAGTAGTGCCTTTAGCACCACCTAAGACCGATTTTGGCCACGATCAAACATTATATAACATTTGTGACTTTTTAGGCAAGAGGTTTTTTCAGTCACCGGCAATGATCCTATCTAGTCTGGCTGAAGGAAGGGGGGACAATGAGGTTGAAGTCTAGGCTGGGTGCAGGGTCTAGCCTGTGGTTTTTTGGGAAAATCTCCTCGCTGTCACCCTTGAAATTGATTAACTTAATTCTCTCGTCTTCATTGCGGGGAAAGTCTCAAGGTTTTTCCCTATCCCCCACACCCTGTCTTACTTTCAATCTGCTTGTCACCCCTTCAGGTTTCTGGCACTTTTTTAGCCAAAAAATTCGCAAAACTCTTTTATAGCAAGGCTTAAACTGATATTCAGCAGATTGCAATTATAGTATTTATCTTAATGGTGAGGTACAAAGTTTTGGTTTGGGGGAATCGGTCGTTGGTGGTCGCTATCAAATTAGGTTACACTGCTTGATGGGGATTAGTTTCAATGGGGGGGATGACAGGATTGTACTATCATCCCTTGTTTGGACGTTAAATCGCTTGCAGGTCTTTTTCTCCGGTACGGATGCGGACGATCTGTTCCACGGGGGAGATGAAGATTTTACCGTCTCCGATTTCACCGGTACGGGCTGCCGAAATCAGCTTATCGACGACCATATCGACTTGCTTATCTTCGACGACGATCTCGATCTTGAGTTTTTGGAGAAATTCGACGGTGTACTCGGAACCGCGATAACGTTCCGATTGACCTTTCTGACGACCGAAACCTCTAACTTCGGAGACAGTCATGCCGACAATGCCCGCGTTAACTAGGGCGAGTTTCACCTCTTCCAGTTTAAAGGGTCGGATAATCGCTTCTACTTTCTTCAAAATATCTATCTCCTCGTTGCGTGACGATACCTTCTTGGTGAATTAACTGTTAATTCTAAACGCAGAATCCCGACAATAGCGCTTAAAGTCATGATTTCTTCAATTATTGGCCTTGGCCACAGTCTTCACCGTGAAAAATTTCTGGGTGGGAATTGGCCCACCCGCAGCCATAAATAAACCAACTAGAGAGATAATCCTAACTGAAGACCAAAAACACCGTGAACCAGCAGTAAAATTAGGGCAATACTGCCGATATAGGCGTGAACAGTCCGGAAAAGTTCTTTTTTCCCGCCAGCGAAGCCAGTTAGGGACAATAATCCATTAAAAGCTAATAAACCGATGGCGATCGATCCTGTCCAGAAATGGCTGCTTTCGAGGATGGGATGTTTCTGCATGACTAGGGATAAAATACCGCCGGTGTAACCGAGAGTGATAAATAAAAACAGCCAGGGGGCGAGTTTGCGGTGATCAGCCCGATTTTTGGCTACTACTTCCCCATCTTGGCTTAAACGGCTTTGCCAACCAGCATAGGCAGTATAACTACCCATAACTAAAACCACGATCCCCATCATGACTGGATGTCCCCAATGAACGATCGGTTCGGGAGTTCCGAGACTGCGAAAGGCAGCGGCGATCGGCTCTAGCGCATCACTTAAACTTTGATTCATGTTTGTTACCTAACTTTACAAAACCCTTTTGCCTAAGATTTTAGCCGATCTCCAGCCTGGAAAAACTGCGGTTAGCTGAAAAAATGTCAAGCCTTCGCTAAATTTCTTAACATTTCCCCTAGAGATGAGCGGAGAAATATAGAATAAAGGCAGGGGAAACTAGGGATCCCCATGGGGATTAGCCCCTAGGAGGGCATTATGACTTATCTGCTCAAAGATCGGCGGTCGGCTGGGAGACTGTTAGCTATTTACTTGACAGAATATACCAATAGTGCTAGAGCGCTAGTGTTGGCTTTGCCCCGGGGTGGGGTTCCGATCGCCTTTGAAATTGCCCAAAGGTTACATTTACCGCTAGATCTGTGTTTGGTGCGAAAATTAGGTGTACCGGAGCGCAAAGAGTTAGCTTTTGGGGCGATCGGTCAGAATGGGGTGCGGGTAATCAATGAAAGTGTTGTTGAAGACTTGCACCTATCGGAGGCGATGATGGAACGGGTAGCAAAGGAAGAAATGATCGAATTAGAGCGACGTGATCGTTTGTATCGAGGTGAACGCCCCTTTCCGGACGTGACGGGAAAAACGATTATTCTAGTAGATGATGGGATCGCTACGGGAGCAACGATTAAAGCGGCGATTCTGACCCTTAAGGCTGAAAATCCCGCTGCTATTATTATTGCTGTTCCTGTTGCCCCGCCGGAAGTCTGTGATCAATTAGAAAAATTAGTTGATCGAGTAATTTGCCTACATAAACCCTACGAATTGAGATCAATTTCTCTTTGGTACGAGGACTTTTCCCAAACCAGCGATGAGGAGGTGCAAACACTTTTGTCCACCGTCGATAGTTCTTTGATTTCAGTTTAGGGAGATGGGCTAGATAAACTCTCATTAAACCAGCGATCGCTGACTAGAGTGTGACACTTCATAATTCTTAGTAATCGCTAAAAGTTTTACTATACAAGGGCTAGAGCAACTGTTGATTTCAATGACTAGGTGCGGAATGTAGGATAAAAATTACCGAAGAGCCACTTTTCCGTATATTATGCAGTTAGTCATTGGAGAAAATTATTATGACAAAATCAAAATCAACCATTACGGGCGGCGATGATGCCCCCGTGTTTGTACCAATCGAAAAACCAGCCAATGGTCGAATTATTGTTCATAATGACGAGTGGGTTTTAAGCGATGCTGGTTTTCAATCGGTATCTGATACCGCGACTTTTGCGTTGAATGTTGCCACATATTTTGTAGGAACGACACAGGGAAAATTTCATGTTTTGTCCAATAACTTTGGATTGGTCGGCGCAACGCTTGAGCGTACCATGACTGGTGCTGGGCATACTTGGACAAAAGGCATGAACATTGCCATTAATGCGGTAGCATTGGCTCAATATGATGCCATTTTTGTAGGTGGCGACCCAGTTGATAATCAAGTATTAATTGATTATGTCAAAAACGGCGGTAAAGTCTATCTTTGCGCAGGCACAGGGCATGGTGGCAGCCAAGCAGAGGCGCGTCAATGGAATACGTTTTTGACAGCTTTTGGTTTGAAATTTGACGGCGTTTATAACAACATCAGTGGTAGCCTAGCGGTTACCAGCCCAAGCCATCCATTGTTTAGCAATGTGAAAACCCTTTATCAAAACAACGGCAATTCAATCAGTTTATTACCAAATGCCACTGCCAACATTGTAATGACTGGTAGTAATCAAGGGCTGATTGCAACCGCAGACTATATTAATCCAAATGCACCAGCACGGTCTGAACCTACGCCTTCGCCAGCAACTTCTGAGCCACCTAAACCGAAGACCATCGAAACAGAAGAGTTTAGCATCACCGCAGAGGATGACGTGTTTATGTCTAACTTGGTTTATAAAGGACTGGTTAAGAAAACACAATCTGACGAATATGTTGAGCTTAGCAATCGCGGCAATCATCCCGTCAATATTTCAGGTTGGAAAATCACTTCGGTCGGCAGTGCCAGGCAGCAATTTACTTTCCCAGCAAATACTGTTTTAGCGTCTGGCAAGACTTTTCGGGTTTATACCAACGAAGTACATTCTGAAACTGGTGGTTTTTCTTTTGCCAGTAAAACGGCTATTTGGAATGACGCTGGCGATGAATTGAACCTGTATGATGCGATGGGTAAGAAAATTTCCACACTGGCGTATGGCATTGCTCGAACTAAAAAAAGCTGACCGAACGCGGGGCGAGGGGAGAGCATCTCATTTATGCAAGCGAGTAATTATACTTATCCATAAAACTGGTTTCTAGCAATGCTTTCAAAATAGCTTGACATAAAAACCTGATTTAGGGGTTACAAAGGTGAGATGCTCCCGATGGGCTGTGGGGTGTGAGGAGACCAATTCGTGGGCGTTGCGGGGGGAGAGTAAATAACAGCAATCTCCTGAATTCAGAAGTCAAAATTGAGACTTCCGAATTCTAACTTCTGACTTCCACAGCATCGGTATCAACGGTATTGGTTGGGGAAGAAACTTCAGTTTGATTATTTACTCTCCCGGGACGGCGAGTGCGATAATCAAGAACTAATCGCGATAATTCCGTGGTTAAAAGGGTGAGGACAATACCATCATCGATCCAACCAATAATCGGGAAAATGTCAGGAGAAATATCGAGGGGGCTAAAAAGATAAACCATAGTTCCCAGAATGATAATCCAACGATATTTAGGGTGAGTAATTTTGCTGCTGTACCAGTTGTAAAAAGATTCAACAATCGGTTTCATTAATTTGTCCTCGTTGACTGCGATAGTTTAATTTTGTCAGGTTCCCCTTGGGGCTGATAGTGCGGTTTTACACCCATTATGTAGGGTTATCCCCGCTAATTATCCACTAAAAAAGCCCAGAAGAAAATTCACCTTTAGGGATGAACCTGAAATATTATTACTGGATGCTTAAGAGGGGAGATAGTGGCATCTTTATCACCTATAATAGGCGATGACAAACTAATCAATTATCTGCCAGTTTAAGGATGGAAACCCTCTTTCATCTAGTTACTTTTGCCTTTGTCTTCGCTTTGGGTGCCTCGGTGGGCAGTTTTTTAAACGTGGTCATCTATAGATTACCTCAGGGGATATCTCTAGTTTATCCCCCTTCCCACTGTCCGAAATGTCACCATAGGTTGGGGAAAAGCGAGAATATACCCGTTTTCGGCTGGTTATGGCTAGGGGGTCGCTGTCGCTGGTGCAAAACCCCGATTTCTGTCCGTTATCCAGCGGTCGAAACTTTTACCGGTTTGTTATTTTGTCTGGTTTTAGGAGATTTTAGCTTTTCTTGGCAGACCCTCGGCTATTGGATTCTCCTCAGTTGGTTATTAGCTTTAGCTTTGATTGATTTTGACACGATGACGCTTCCTAACTCCCTCACCCAATCGGGATTAGTTTTAGGGATAGTTTTTCAGACTCTTTTAGGTTGGCAAAATAATCAAAGTGTTGTCTATCTTTTTTCAGCGATCGCTAGTGCGGTTTTAGGAGTCTGGTTATTTGATCTAATCCGGTGGGGGGGGAGTTTTGCTCTCGGACAACAGGCCATGGGGGGAGGAGATGCGAAATTAGCGGCCATGATCGGTGCTTGGTTAGGATGGCAAGCATTATTAGTCACCGCTTTTCTGGCCTGCGCTATTGGGGCGGCGATCGGTATTATGGGCATTTTTCTTGGTAAAATGGGGAAAAAACAAGCTATACCCTTTGGGCCATTTCTTGCCCTCGGCGCTCTGATGAGTGTCTTTTGGAGTGATAAGATCATCTCAGCCTATCAAACCATTTTTTTCCCTTTGTTGTAAAAAAGTTATCCTGTAATTAAATCTTGATACAATAGTCTTCCGTGTCTTGGATCACCATTAGAACAACCCCCAGTAGTTGGGAAGCCGATTGGCTGCAGGAAATGCTCAAAGCTCACGACATCCCCAGTCGCGTTATCGCTATTGGCCCTGGTATTTATTGCGGCCAGGGTCATCAGTCCGCTCTACAAGTACGTCCCCAAGATCGCTGGACAGCACTTTTGTTATTAAGTCCTCTAGAAGAAAGTCGATAAATTATCTTTATTTTAAACTATGTCTCTATTTGATTGGTTTGCAAATCGCCAAAAAACAGAACCCAAGGTTCAACAACAACAGGAGCGGGAAATAGCCGACGGTTTATGGACAAAATGCCCCAATTGCGGCGTTTTGGCCTATACGAAGGATTTATTAGCTAATCAACTGGTGTGTCTCGATTGCGGTCATCATAATCGGGTGGAAAGTGAAGAAAGAATTCGCCAGTTAGTGGATGCTAATACTTGGAATTCCCTTGATGAACAGATTCGACCGACGGATCCGCTCAAATTTCGCGATCGGAAAAGTTATAGCGATCGCCTGCGGGAAACCCAAGAAAAAACCGGTCTGACGGATGCTGTCCGGACGGGAATGGGGACGATCGACGGTTTACCCTTCGCTTTAGGGGTGATGGACTTCCGTTTTATGGGGGGTAGCATGGGATCGGTGGTGGGAGAAAAACTCTGTCGTTTGACGGAACGCGCTACTGATGAAAGTTTACCCCTGGTGATCATCTGCGCTTCCGGCGGAGCGAGAATGCAGGAAGGAATGTTAAGTTTAATGCAGATGGCCAAGATTTCTGGCGCTCTTAACCGGCACCGGGAGGCAAAATTACTCTATATTCCCGTCTTGACTAATCCCACCACGGGAGGAGTCACGGCCAGTTTTGCCATGTTGGGAGATATTATTATCGCTGAACCGAAGGCTACTATCGGTTTTGCTGGTAAACGGGTAATTGAACAGACTTTGCGCGAGAAATTGCCGGAAGGTTTCCAAACATCGGAATACTTATTAAAACACGGGTTTGTCGATGCGATCGTTCCCCGTACCCATCTCAAGAAAACCCTCGCTCAATTAATTAGTTTACATCAGCTCTTTTTCCCCTTGTTATCCCCCCTCAACAGTCATCATCAATACAGTCAACCGGAGTTAATCCCCCTGAAAACAGCCCAGGGACAAACAACAGTTTAACTGTTCTAAGACGGCTCTGGAGTTGCCAGCCCGAGCATTTGTACTAAAATTTTCCCGATCAGCAGTTTAAATGTAGTACACACCACACTTAGCTGGGTTGACAGCGATCGCAAAGTCCAAAAAATTCGAGAGTATGGTAATAAACCTTGAATTGGTGGGATTTTTCGAGTTTTTCTTCCAATTCATGAACGGGACACTCATTAAAGACGATAGACCGACCGCAATGAATACAGGTAAGATGGTGTTGATCCTGCTGAACGGAACTGTAGAGGGATTCTCCTGTGGCTAGGGTTCTCACCTGCACTGCACCCTGTAATTTTAGGGATTCTAGGGCGCGGTAAACAGTGGCTAACCCCATATTTTGGTCACGCTGACGGAGTTCCACAAACAATTCCTGAGCGGATACTGCCCGATTTAAGGTTTTGAGTAAGTGGATAATGCGCTCTTGCGATCGGGTGCGTTGGGATTTCATATCAAAAAGGTCAGCGATCAAAGTTAATTCTATGCCAAAAAATTATCAGTGCTTTATTTATGTTACCCTGCGCCCTTCGGTTCTCGATCCGGCGGGTACAGCGGTAGAGTCGGGATTAAAGCAATTAGGTTATGATACTGTGGCCGGGGTGCGAATTGGTAAGTATATTGAGCTTACCGTGACAGCAGCAGACGAAACCAGCGCCCGCGAACAATTGGATCAAATGTGCGATCAACTATTGGCTAATCCTGTAATTGAAAATTATCGCTTTGATTTGCATTGTCAGTAGATAGAAGTCAGAAGACGGGAGGTAGGGCAAATAATTAAAATTTATCTGTCACCTTCTGCTAAAAAACTTAACCAAGTTAAAAATTATGAAGTTTGGGATTATTGTTTTCCCCGGATCGAATTGCGATCGAGATGTGGCAACGGTGACAGAGGGTATTTTTCAGCAACCCACCCGCTATATTTGGCATCAAGAGACGGATCTAGGGGATGTGGATGTGATTGTGGTGCCGGGGGGATTTAGTTACGGCGATTATTTGCGCTGTGGTGCGATCGCTCGATTTTCGCCAGCGATGAAAACTGTCCGAGAAGAAGCCGAAAAAGGTAAATTAGTTTTAGGCATCTGTAATGGTTTTCAGGTATTAACGGAAATTGGGCTGCTACCCGGTGCGTTAATTCGTAATCGCGATTTACATTTTATTTGCGATCGAGTGCCGGTAAAAGTGGAAAATAATCAATCTGTCTGGACGCGAGGCTATCAACCACAACAGGTGCTTAATTTGCCCATTGCTCACGGGGAAGGGCGTTATTATGCCGCAGAAGATACGTTAAAATCCCTGGAGGATAACGGTCAAATTCTCTTTCGTTACTGCACTCCCACAGGAGAGGTAAATGAGTCAGGAAATCCTAACGGATCGTTAAATAATATTGCAGGAATTACCAATAAAGCAGGAAATGTGCTAGGAATGATGCCCCATCCCGAACGGGCTGCCGATCCGCTGCTCAATTTGACCGATGGTAGTTTGTTATTTCGGGAGATAACAGGTAATTGTGCTGTTTTGATGTAAGGAATGTTGACATCCTCGCCGCCGTAAAACGGACGGCGATTCCCAAACCTCACGATTTAGGTTTCTGCTTGGGGTCCCGAAGGATTTTTCGCACCTGCCTTAACAGATTTACTCTGTTCTGGTCTTATGGTCGCTCGACAGACTGACACCGCAAGCCCTGCGGCCAAAATATTTTTACTGGCGTTAATATCTCGGTCATGGTGCGTCCCACAGTCTGGACAGTCCCACTCTCGAACATTTAACGGCATTTTCTCAGCAATATACCCGCAATTACTACACCTTTTAGAGCTAGGAAACCATCTATCTATTTCGATGTAATTTCTTCCGTACCAAAGGCATTTATAGGCTAATTGTCGAGTGATTTCTCCCCAACTAACGTCAGATATTGCCTGAGATAACTTGGGGTTTTTGACCATATTCTTGACGGCTAAATTCTCAACCACAATCGTTTGGTTTTCACGAACTAATTGAGTGG
>NZ_JADBUZ010000022.1:0-4216 GCF_020245305.1 Microcystis sp. M20BS1
GAGGGAATCAACAATAAACTTAAACTAATAAAACGGAGAGGCTATGGCTTTAGAAACTTTCGGAATTTTTGGGTTAGAAGTATGTTGTCTTGGCATCTTGTCTGTTGATTTAGCATAAAGGGTAACGAAGAGCCAAAATTATCCGCTTTTCTCTTTTTGCTTTGGCAAGAATTTCCTGATCAGATAAAGTTTGTAAGCCTTCATCTCGAAGATGAACGACATCATAACCTTGTTCTCTTAACCATGAGACTGTACGCAGAGAAATCCCCATATCGGCTAGAAACTCTATCTCCATTACTCGATTAATTCAAAATGATGAACTTGTTCTCTGGCTAACCAAGAAGCATATAATAAACATTGGTGAATATCTTCTCTTTCTAGGTCAGGGTATTCCTCTAATATTTCCTCTATCGGCTTTTCGTTAGCAAGTAGATTAAGAATTAAAGAAACAGGAATACGCATTCCTCGAATACAGGCTTGACCTGCCATAATTTTGGAGTTAAAAGTAATTCGGTCTAATTGTTTTAAGGTCATATAGTTTCCAGAAATATGAAGATGATACCTGTGGTAATTTTATTATAGCTAATTCTATAGTTGCGAGCGGAAGTGGGAAATTACTCCTTCTGTGAGGGTGCAAAGCTTGTCTCCAACCCCATAGGGAAGATTAGGGAATGGTGAGGTTTTAAGTTGTAGTAATATAACAAGTTAGACGAGAAAACGGTTTTTTTGAAAAAACCCGTTTTCTGAAATCTTATGCTAAAGTCCAACAACGAACCTAATTAAAGCCAAACCTCAATTGATTCAACCCATGAATAAATTTCTCAAAATCTTTACCCCCATTTCCCTGATATTAATTACGGTAGGATTTCCGGCGGCGACTTTTAGCAACACTGTTGGAGTTAACACGATTTTTGAGGTAAAAGGGAAAGTTACCGTTAAAAAACCACAATGGAAAAAAACCCTTCCCGCTTCTGTCGGACTTACCCTCAGTTTTGATGATAAGTTAGAAGTAGCAGCCAACGCTTCCGTTAAGGTTTATTGTAGTAATCTCAAGCAGTGGACGGTTAAACAAGGAAAGTATATTGTTTCTAGTGGCTGTCCTCGGGGAAATCCTGTGATTTCACTTCCCAATATTAATAATACAACCCTCCGTCCAACAGGAAATAAAGAGAAAGTTTTAGCAAAATTACCTTACCTAATTACTCCTCGTCAAACGAATATTCTCACCAATCGTCCTCCACTGCGGTGGAATGCTGTTCCGGGTGCAACTAATTATACTATCAAAATAGATGGGGTTAATTGGGAAACGCAGACAAATAAAACTGAAATAGTCTATCCCGGTGAACCTCCTCTGGAAGCAGGAAAGCGATATCGGGTAACAATAAAAGCTGATAATGGTGCGTCTTCTAGAAGTGATGCAGTAGTCGGGTTTAGAGTATTAGATGAACAGACTCAAAAAACGGTTTTAGATGCTGTTAAAACTGTTCAACAGCAGCAATTATCCCCAGAGGAAGCAGGGTTAGTTTTAGCGCATCTTTATCGAGGTTATGGGTTGTATGGGGATGCGGTTGAGGTATTAGAAGGATTGGTGAAGCAAAATAGTCAGGTTGCTACGGTTTATCAACTGTTAGCGGATACTTACCTTAAGATAGGGTTGCCTCAGTTGGCAAAAAAACCTTATGAAAAGGCGTTAAAACTGGCAACAAATACGCAGAATTTGTCAGTGCAAGCGGAGATACAAGCGGGTTTAGGAATAGCTTATCGTATCTTGGGAAATAAGAATGAGGCGATACAGTGGTTAACTAAGGCGAAGGGGACTTATAATCAGTTAGGGGATACTTCGCAGGTTCAGGAATTGGATAAAATAATTAATGAAATTTTAAAGAGGGAGTAAGGATGGAAGTTATAGCACTCCCGTAGGGGCGAAGCATTCGGGCAATAACCTATCGCTGAAACCGTAGATTTCTTATCCGAATGCTTCGCCCCTACAACTTATTTGAAATTACTATAAATTATGGATAATGGCTACTACTTTTGTACGGAGGTAATTACACAATGGATAAAGATAAACTCATAAAATATCGTCAAGCAGTGCAAAATTTGTTAAGTCGCTATGTAGCAGAAGATGTTACCGGTGAAGACGTAGAAGTACAATTAATATTTGATGTGGAACGGGATCATTATCAGTGGATGAATGTAGGATGGGAAGGTTTAAAACGAGTTTACCGCTCGATTGTTCATTTTGATATTCGTGATAATAAGATTTGGCTACAACAAAATTTAACGGAATTGAATCCAGCAGAGGATTTAATTTCAATGGGTGTTAAGAGGGAGGATATTGTTTTGGGACTGCAACCACCTTATAAACGGCCTTATACTAATTATGGTACTTAAAACAAATTCTCCTTGTCCCCTTGTTCCAAGGCTTTGCCTTGGAACACAATATCTAAGGCTCTGCCTTAAAGTAATGCTATAACTGTGGTGAGGTTGTTTTTAGTAGTGAAACGGCAGAAAAAATCAGAATTTTACTACAGCGAAAGGCTCAACCCGACAAATCTATTCAAGTTGATGTTTTTGCCTATCAATAAACTCTAGGGATAAAAAACCAATGAAAGTATCAATCAAATCAGGGATAGCGGTTGTCGTCATTACCGGGATGATGGGATTATCGGGAGTCATGTTAACCCCAACGGTGGGACAGGTGATTTCTCAGGTTTCACCGCAAGATAAATTAGCCGAAGCAGAGAGGCTAACTCAGCAAGTTATTCAACTGTATCAGCAGGGGAAATACAACGAGGCGATTCCCCTAGCAGAACAGGCTTTAGCTATCAGGAAACAACAATTAGGAGACAACCATCCCTCTACCGCCACCAGTCTCAATAATTTGGCAGGACTTTACGAGTCTCAAGGAAGATACAGCGAAGCCGAACCCCTCTACAAACAGGCTTTAGCTATCAGGAAACAACAATTAGGAGACAACCATCCCTCTACCGCCTCCAGTCTCAACAATTTGGCAGGACTTTACGAGTCTCAAGGAAGATATAGCGAAGCTGAACGCCTCTACAAACAAACCTTGACTATCATCAAACAACAATTAGGAGACAACCATCTCCTAACTGCCACCATTCTCAACAATTTGGCATTACTTTACTATTCCCAAGGAAGATACAGCGAAGCCGAACCTCTCTTAAAACAAGCATTAGCTATCCATAAACAACAATTAGGAGACAACCATCCCGACACTGCTTCCAGTCTCAACAATTTGGCAGGACTTTACAAGTCTCAAGGAAGATACAGCGAAGCCGAACCCCTCTACAAAGAAGCCTTGACTATCAGCAAACAACAATTAGGAGATAACCATCCCGACACTGCTTCCAGTCTCAACAATTTGGCAGGACTTTACAAGTCTCAAGGAAGATACAGCGAAGCCGAACCCCTCTACAAAGAAGCCTTGACTATCAGCAAACAACAATTAGGAGATAACCATCCCGATACCGCCACCAGTCTCAACAATTTGGCATTACTTTACTATTCTCAGGGAAGATACAGTGAAGCCGAACCCCTCTTGAAAGAAGCCTTAACTATCAGCAAACAACAATTAGGAGACAACCATCCCGACACTGCTTCCAGTCTCAACAATTTGGCAGGACTTTACAAGTCTCAAGGAAGATATAGCGAAGCCGAACCCCTCTTGAAAGAAGCCTTAACTATCAGCAAACAACAATTAGGAGACAACCATCCCTCTACCGCCACCAGTCTCAACAATTTGGCAGGACTTTACGAGTCTCAAGGAAGATACAGCGAAGCCGAACCCCTCTACAAACAAGCTTTAGCTATCAGGAAACAACGATTAGGAGACAACCATCCCTCTACCGCCTCCAGTCTCAACAATTTGGCAGAACTTTACCAGTCTCAAGGAAGATACAGCGAAGCCGAACCTCTCTACAAAGAAGCCTTGACTATCAGGAAACAACAATTAGGAGACAACCATCCCGATACCGCCACCAGTCTCAACAATTTGGCATTACTTTACCAGTCTCAAGGAAGATACAGCGAAGCCGAACCTCTCTACAAAGAAGCCTTGACTATCAGGAAACAACAATTAGGAGACAACCATCCCTCTACCGCCACCAGTCTCAACAATTTGGCAGGACTTTACGAGTCTCAAGGAAGATACAGCGAAGCCGAACCCCTCTACAAAGAAGCCTTAGCTATC
>NZ_JADBUZ010000220.1:0-14483 GCF_020245305.1 Microcystis sp. M20BS1
AAACTTTTCTGACTTTTCTTCAGCCATTTATGAATGTCTGAATGATGCCCATCTGAAACATAAAAAAGAACTGGATTCCTTGCTGACTCTACGATTTCAGAAGTTTAATAAATCTCAGATTATGAACGTCTAAAGTATAAACAACGTTTTAGCCCAGGGCAGAATTAGGGGTGTTATTTATGTCGAACTCAGGCTCTCATAGTCTATAGCATCAAAAACACCATCGCTTAGATACAAGCGCCGGCTGTTAGGGGGTTGCGGTTGTGCGGATTTCCCGATCGCACCACGCCAGATTCTGATCATTTGGTCTTGTTCTTTCCAGAATGCCCCCGGATAGGGATGGGTGGTGGCACGCACCAGACGGTCCACCTCGGTGACGGTCATCGTCGGGTAAATTTGCCCATCTTCGGGAGTCCTTCCAGGCCATTCAGTCGCTTGAGAGTCATCTTGTGGTCTTGGTTGTAAGCGATCGCTAATTAGTTCTGGCCAGATGCGACCGATCAACTGCTGGTGAGCGATCGCCACCCGTTGATAAAGAGTCGTTGCTGTTTCATCAGCAGCGATCGCTAATTTTTCCTGGGCTAAAATCGGGCCTGTATCCACCCCTTCATCTAATTGAAATAAAGTCACTCCTGTTTCAGGTAATCCTTTGATAATCGCCCAAGGAATAGAAGCGCGACCGCGGCCTACGGGCAGCAGTGTCGGGTGCATTCCTAGTACACCCCTTTTTACTGCCTGAAGAACTGGTGGTTTAGCGATTTGAGACCAACCAATGATGAACAGCCAATCGATTTCTCTCTCTTGCAGGGATTGAATAACTTCTGGAGCGTTGACACTACGAATTTTTACAACTTCTATACCTCGCTGCTGACAGAAAGAATCCACATAAATCCGCCCTGATTTATCTTGAGCGAGGTTATCTTTGAGAGTAATCACTAAGTCTAGTTTGCCACCTTGTTCGTAGATGGTTTCCATACAAGCAAGACCCAATTGTACACAGGTAACAAAAGCAAATTTCATAAAAACTGACCTTAATAAACTGGAGGTTTTTTAGTTAGATAACCAAAGGTTCTAAAAATGATAGTTACATCTCCCCAAAAGGAGATCTTACTGGCATACTTACCATCCCATTCTCCCTTTTCTAAATCAGGCATATTATCGTAGGAATTGACTTGTGCTAATCCCGTTAACCCCGGTTTACAACCAGTGGAGCCGTTTCGCTCTCGTAAGCTGCACAGGTCTGTTTGAGAAGGTAGGGCAGGGCGGGGGCCAACTATACTCATATCCCCTCGTAAAATATTAATTAACTGGGGCAGTTCATCTATATTAGTCCGACGAATAAATTGGCCAATACGAGTAATCGTTAAAGAATTAGCCTGCGCCGAAGGAACTTGGGCTGCATTAACCCCCATACTCCGAAACTTCAGCAGTTCAAACAATTTTCCCTCTTGGCCGACGCGCTGTTGTCGAAACAGCGGCGAAGCACCATCCTCTAGATAAATGGCTAGGGCGGTTAATAACATGAGCGGAGATAGAATTAATAATGCGATCGCCGCTAAGACAATATCTAAAAGACGTTTTCCGTAAGAACTATACATAGATCAACACCAACTTTCACAATTTAAGCTAGAGAAAGAACAGCGAAAACCCAGACACGATCAAGTTTTCCCTTTGTTACTTTTAACTTTTTACTTGGTATAACCTCTAATCCCCCCAATTGTCAAAGCCTGAAAAGCAGTTTGAAAGGCTTCGGCATACTTCATTCCCGCTTGTCCACCTCGGTAGGCAGCTAAACCCGTCAGGATTTCAGGGCTACGAGGGTGAGGAAAATCTCTCATCACTCCTCGATAAGAACGCAGGGCTTCGATTTTTTGTTCCAAGCAAGTTTCGCCGATTTCAAAGAAAGTATCGGGAGAAAAGCTATTGCCTTGCACGGGAAAAGACCAATCCGTCGCCGATAAAATCTCCATAAAGTATAGTCCCCGTAAGGGGGGTAAGTCCGAGCGACGCTGAAATAATCTGGCAGCTGCCTGACAAGCGATCGAGGTATGATGGTGGTCATTGTTCAGATCGTGAGGATGATGAGTAAAGATAATATCTGCCTGAGTTTGCTGGATGGCCTGCTCGATAAACTGCACTAGCTCTAGATGGGGAATCGTATTAAATTGTATATTCGGAAAATTACCCAAAATTGCGCTTTTAAAACCAATTATCGTTTTAGATGCCTTAATATCTTCCAATAAATCGGGCAAATCGGGACGCTGACGGCGGGCATCCACCTGACCAGATAAGATACAAGGGTACACGGCAACGCCCTGAGCGGCAAGAGCGGCGGCAGTGCCACCACAGCCCAAGACTTCATCGTCGGGATGAGCTACAATAATTAAAACTGTCATGCTTCTCTGGGGAAACTTATAGGTCAAGACAAGAAACTCCCTCTTATCTTACTATTGATGGTAAAATTTGCGGGAAATCTAAATGACAAGAAAGCCGACTAAGTATTTTATTGCTCCATTGTTAGGGCTAATCGCTCCTATAAAGTAAAGGGCGCTTGCCAATCAAGGTTTTTTTGAATTTGCCTAGTATTAAGACGGAAATTGATGAAACCCGCTTTTGAACTCCACGATTTCTTGCTGTTGCCTAAAAAAGAGTATGATTAATCATCATGGCTAGTTGTATTAGTTGTCTGATAGCAAAAAACAATGAGAAATATCGGTAAGACTTCCATGACCTCTCTTGTTAGTTAATTTGGTAGAATCTTTGAGTATTACTATATTAGTGTTAACTACTTAGGAAACCTAGGAACATGGCTGAGTTTACCTCTGATTCTAGGATTAATTGTTCTCGGAGAAATTTATCTGAACAAGAGAGTTAGCGAGCAGAATTTATCAGTGACAAGAAAAGAATAATTTTTTTTGCTATGGACTGAGGGGTTATTCAAACCTAGAGAATGTTATACTAAATCCTCTTGAAAGATTATAGGAAACGGGGGGTAAGGAGCAGAAGTAATCACTCAAATAGTTATTAGCGAAAGTCTTTTATTTCACTCAAACACTGATGGTTTTAATCTGGCAAAAACAAAGCTATTTATCTCTTATCCCTCCTAACCAAGAGAAAAGAAAAAATTAATATTTATCGGCCAGGGTTAGCTGATATGATTAGGGAGATGACTATCATTCCCAAGTCAATGAGCGCAAGAACATTATTCGATAAAGTCTGGGACGCACACACGGTTAAGATTCTTCCCAGTGGACAGACACAATTATTTATCGGACTGCATCTAGTGCATGAAGTCACCAGTCCGCAAGCTTTTTCGATGCTAAGAGAAAGAGGTTTAAAAGTATTATTTCCCAGACGGACTATTGCTACCGTCGATCACATCGTCCCCACCGAAAATCAAGCACGTCCTTTCCTTGACGATTTGGCCGAGGAAATGATCCGAGCGATCGAAACTAATGTTCAAACCAATCATATTCCTTTCTACGGCATAGGTTCCGGCAATCAGGGCATAGTTCATGTGATCGCTCCCGAACAGGGACTAACCCAACCCGGGATGACGATCGCCTGTGGTGATTCCCACACCTCCACCCACGGCGCTTTTGGTGCGATCGCTTTTGGCATCGGCACTTCCCAAGTACGCGATGTTCTTGCTACCCAAACCCTATCCCTATCGAAATTAAAAGTGCGTCGAGTGGAGGTAAACGGCGATTTAAATCCCGGGGTCTATGCTAAAGATGTAATTCTTCATATTATCCGTCAATTGGGCGTTAAAGGCGGTGTTGGTTATGCCTACGAGTACGCTGGTAGTACAATTGAACAGATGTCCATGGAAGAAAGGATGACGATTTGTAACATGGCGATCGAAGGTGGGGCCCGATGTGGTTATATCAACCCCGATCAGATCACCTACGATTACCTCAAAGGTCTTGATTTTGCGCCTAAAGACTGGGAAAGTGCGGTTAATTGGTGGGAAAGCATTAAAAGCGATGCCGATGCGGTTTATGACGATGTGGTGGTCTTCGATGCCGGTGAAATCGAACCCACCGTTACTTGGGGGATTACTCCGGGCCAAGGAATCGGGGTTAACGAAGTCATTCCCACTCCCGAAAGTTTACCAGCCAGTGAAAGAGCGATCGCAGAGGAAGCCTATCAATACATGAAACTCACCCCCGGCACCCCGATTAAAGGCACAAAAATCGATGTCTGCTTCGTCGGTAGCTGTACTAACGGCCGGATCAGTGATCTGCGCGAAGCGGCCAAATTTGCCCAAGGTCATCGTGTGGCCCCCCATGTGAAAGCTTTTATCGTCCCCGGTTCCGAAAGAGTCAAAAAACAGGCGGAAGCGGAAGGATTAGACCAAATTTTCCTAGCATCAGGCTTTGAATGGCGCGAGGCTGGCTGTTCCATGTGTTTAGCCATGAATCCCGATAAATTGCAGGGAGATCAGATCAGCGCTTCCTCCTCCAATCGTAATTTTAAAGGTCGTCAAGGTTCCGCTTCCGGTCGTACTTTGTTGATGAGTCCGGCGATGGTGGTAGCGGCAGCAATTAAAGGGGAAGTCACCGATCCCAGGGAGTTATTACAGTAGTTATCTCAATGGTGAGATAGGAGGCAGGAGTCAGGAGTCAGTATTCAGTTATCAGTTCACTGAGAAAACTCCCCACACCCCACACCCCACACCCCCCTCCCATCTCCCTTCTCTACAATAATTACTCGCAACCAGAAATACCTTGGGTTCATATCATACTTTGTGCTTTTTGTCAAAAAAACTTTTTTTTTGCAATAAAACTACACAAAAAAAAGATCATCGTTGTGGGTGAAATTGACTAATTTACCCGTCTTAATTAGGATCACCTTCTAGGTGTGGCAAGGGTTTCAACCATTGCTGCCCAAAAAAGCATAGAATATCCCATTATGAAATTCTATCAAATCGCTGTAACTAGCATAACGTCGTTGTTAAATAAAAATCTTTCTCAATTAATTCTTAAGAATTTATAAATATTGCGGAATGTTAATTTAAATATTCTCAAGTTTTTGCAGTCAATAAATAACTTTTGCTTATCTTTGTCGGAAAATATAACTCCTGCAAAAATCCCACATCTACCATTTCAGTCCCGATGAAAAATTTTTCACCACCAGAGATGAAAGAGGTTTCCTTCCCCACACCCCACACCCTACACCCCACACCCCACACCCCACTTCCCACTTCCCACTCTATTTTAATTTGACCGCCATAATTGCCAAGCTTTAACGAGATTTCCCCCCATCAAGGCAGCCACTGCATTTAAAGTCTTAATTTCCTCACTATCGGGATTTAATTGTCTAGCTTTATCTAAGACTTTTTGGGCTGCTTGCGGTTGCCAATCGTAGAGATAAATAAAACCTTGATAAGCATAATGATAGGGATTATGGGGGTCAATTTTAATCATTTCCTCCGTGGCTTTTATTGCCCCTGCCACATCCTGTTGTAGTACCTTAGAAATTGCTAATCCGTAGGCTAAAGATAATTTATCGGGGGGGTTTTGTTGCTGTAAACGATAGGAAAAAGCCTTGTCTGCTTGCAGCACATAATCCTGAATCGAATCGTATTGATTGATACGATTAGTTAACTCAAAAATTGGCTCAATACCCGTTAATCCTTGACCAATATTAGCCGACTTTAAGCGCAATTGGGTGACTAAATCTAATTGGGGCGTTGCTAACTTGGCAACTTGAGGATCGATGGTAATTTCAGCATTAGTTTTAATCGGATAGGTTTCGCCAGTTTCCCGATTGAGATAGACAGCAGATAAGCGATAAACTCCGGGGGTTGCTGCCGACTGCATGGCAGTTTTTTCAGTGACTTCAAAACCATTTTGTTGCTCTTCTGGAGTTAATTTTTTTGCCATTAATCCCCCCATAGCAATACCATGATCGTGCATCCAATAATCCTTCCCGTCCACTTCTTGCCAGGTTAAAATCACTACCCCTGACTTTAATTGTTGCCAGTCTCCTGCCCATTTATAAACCACGGGAATGGCTTGATTAGGAGAAGCTTTTTCGGCAATGGCAATCTCTCTTAATTCAACCCGTTTTGGCGCATTTTCAAGGGGTTTAACCGTGACGGAGGGGTCTATTTTACGGTGTAGGGAAAGGGTACTATCATCCGGTAGCTGCCAAGTTTTTTCCACTTGGAAATCTGAACCAGTGGCGACTCGATTAACAATTTTTTTCTGGACATCGGGGACGGAACCCTGTTCACCAGTTTTAGTTAAAAACCAATCTAAAGAATTGACATCCTTTTCGATATCTTCTTCCCGAACTCCCACCTGTCTGCCGGCAACCTGGGAATTATGTTTACCACCGTAGAAAGAGAAGGTATGTTGATTTAATTCGGGGGTGGAAGGTAAAACCCCTAGGGTGCTGCGAAGATAGGGAGAATCCGCTAGAATATCTTTAACTACTTCTTCGTGCTGCCAACCAGTTTTTAAATAGGGATGGTGTTGTAATTTGGGACTGAAAACGTTAGTAATTAGCTCTCCCCCCAAGGGGAATAAATTTAAGCTGGTGAGGATAGCGGCAATAGTTATCGTTCCCCAACGGATACCAGGGGCAAAACGACCACGCCAAGATAATAAACCAACGGATAAAATTAAGGATAAAGTCGGTAAAAGCGGCAAAATATAACGAGCATCTTTATTGATATTTAGGGATGATAATAGGTATCCCCCCAGCAGAAAAAATCCTAACCAAATCCACACAGGACGATTAACCTTATCTTCGGTTTTTCTATGACGTAAGGAGATTAATAATCCCACCAGGGGAACTAATAACAATACCCAAGAAAGAAAATAGGGTAAAACTTGGGCGTAAAATGTCCAGGCATCAGGACTGGTAAGAGGCGGATCTCCCTCCAAAATCGCCGAATCTACCGTGGCACGTTTGCTCGCAGTTAACATTAATAACCAATTCGTCCGATACCAGGGAAACATTAGCAATGCTGCCGTCAAAAAACTCAGCATTAATTGCGCTAGATTACCCCAACGTTTTCGCCGGAGATTTTCGCCCAATACCCACAAAATCGGCAAAAAGAGGAAAAATAGGGCGGTTTGTTTGACTAACATCCCTAAACCGAAAGAAATCCCGAAAGCGATCGCTTTTAGCCACCCTTGACCACTAAATCGCCACCATGTCAAGCAGAAGTAAGAAAACGTTACAATTGCCGCTAAGGGAAAATCTAAGAGATATTCGAGGCGATAATAGTATAAACCCGGGAGAAATTGACAGATTAAGACCGCCCATAAAGCCACAGTCCCATTAAAGAGGATAATTCCCAATCCATACACAGAAAAGAGCAGTAGGGCGCTATAGATGGCCATTACCCACATACCCGCGTCAAGACTAATACCAAAGAGATTAAAGAAGGGAATCGTTAAAAGATAGGTTAAAGGGGGAATTTTCGGCGACATTAGCCATAAACTGCGCCACCAATCCCCATCAAACCAGCGCGGATTTTGGAAAGCTTGGGTATAGATAATCCCACCGTTGAGATAATCGGCCTGATCCCAAGCAGGAATAGTATGATCGAGACTAAACCAGAATCTATCGACTAATATCCCCAATATCCAAATAATACTGACAATAATTAATCCCTGTCTCCCCTCTAGCGATCGCTTCAAAATGACTTCTCCCTAGTGCAACTCTCAATTATTCTGCCACGCTCTCAAGCGCCCCTGAAAAAATCGCCAGCAAGAAACACCAGACCGATCGGGGTAAAATAAAGATTTAGTGAAAAATTGTAACAGGAACTTGACAAATGCGAGTGGTGATCGTTGGTGCAGGGTTAGCGGGAATGGCAACAGCTATCGATCTGGTCGATGCGGGCTGTACAGTAGAAATCTTAGAATCTCGTCCCTTTGTCGGTGGAAAAGTCGGTAGTTGGGTAGATGCGGACGGTAATCACATCGAGATGGGCTTGCACGTCTTTTTTGGCTGTTACTATAATCTTTTTGAGTTAATGAAAAAAGTGGGCGCTTTTCAATCCCTACTGCTCAAAGAACACACCCACACTTTTATCAACGAAGGGGGAAAAATCGGCGAATTAGACTTCCGTTTCGCTGCAGGTGCGCCTTTTAACGGTTTAAAAGCCTTTTTTACCTCCTCCCAACTCTCGGCAGCCGATAAAATCTTTAATTCTCTGGCCTTAGGTACCAGTCCCATTGTCCGCGGTCTGATAGACTTCCAAGGAGCGATGAAAACGATTCGGGATCTGGACTCGATTAGTTTTGCCGATTGGTTTCGTAGCCATGGCGGTAATGAAGGCAGTTTAAAAAAAATGTGGAATCCGATCGCCTATGCCTTAGGATTTATCGATACGGAAAATATCTCGGCCCGTTGTATGCTGACGATTTTCCAATTTTTTGCCGCTAAAACCGAAGCTTCCGTCCTGCGGATGTTAGAAGGTTCCCCCCACGAATACCTGCATAAACCGATTATTAACTATCTGGAGGCCCGGGGTGCCAAAATCTCTACCCGTCGTCAGGTGCGGGAAATTCTCTATTCTGGAGAGGGCGAAAATCTGCAAGTTAATGGCATGATCGTCGCTAACGGAGAAACCACAGAAACTATCACCGCAGATGCCTACGTTTGCGCTGGTGATGTCCCCGGTATTCAGCGTCTCATTCCCCAAGATTGGCGAAAAATGCCGATTTTTGACAATATTTTCCGACTAGAAGCCGTCCCCGTCGCTACGGTACAATTGCGTTTTGACGGTTGGGTGACGGAGTTAAATGATGCCGAAAAACGCCGACAACTGCAAAAAGCGGTGGGAATTGACAATCTTTTGTACACCCACCAAGCGGATTTTTCCTGTTTTGCAGATCTTGCTCTCACCAGTCCTAGGGATTATTATCGCCCCGGAGAAGGTTCTTTATTACAGTTAGTTTTAACCCCTGGGGACCCTTTTATTAAAGCTAAAAATGAAGATATTGCCCAGCACGTTTTAGCGCAAGTCCACAAGTTATTTCCCTCCTCGCGGGAGTTAAAGATGACTTGGTTTAGTGTGGTGAAATTGGCCCAGAGTCTCTATCGGGAAGCACCGGGGATGGATGTCTATCGTCCCTCGCAAGCGACTCCTATCCCTAACTTTTTCCTTGCTGGTAGTTATACCCAACAGGATTACATTGATAGCATGGAAGGGGCCACTTTATCGGGTAAACAGGCAGCCAAAGCGATCCTACAACAGGCCGAGCGCCAGAAATCTTTAGCCACAGTTTGATTAAACAGCCAGCAATCTCGTCTCTTGAGAAGGGATTGCCTCTAGACTTGTTTTCAGTGGCAAAAGATACCGCTATAGCTAACTTGGCAAGTCAGCCCCTCAGGCCAAGCTATACAAAAAAGACCGATCGAGCTAGACTCGTAAAAAGATCACTCCATCTAGAAGGCTTACCCTAGACTGGAAAGAACATCGGAAAAATCTCGTCAGAAATAGGAGTCAATCGAGTTTATGCCAGAGCTTGCTGTACCATTAGAGCTTGATTTCACCAGCGAAACCTATAAATCAGCCTACAGTCGCATTAATGCCATCGTTATTGAAGGCGAATACGAGGCCAATAGCAATTATATTCAATTAGCAGACATCCTCACCGATAACAAAGAAGAGTTACACCGTCTGGCAAAAATGGAAAACCGTCACATGAAAGGTTTTCAAGCTTGCGGCCAAAATTTGCAAATCACTCCTGATATGGATTATGCCAGAGAATTCTTTTCCTCTCTGCACGATAACTTCCAAATTGCCTACGCAGAAGGTAAAGTTGTTACCTGTTTATTGATCCAATCTTTGATTATCGAAGCTTTTGCGATCGCTGCCTATAATATTTATATTCCTGTTGCTGATCCTTTTGCGCGTAAAATTACTGAAAGCGTAGTTAAAGACGAATATTTACACCTCAATTTTGGCGAAGAATGGCTAAAGGCGAACTTTGAAACCGCTAAAGAGGAATTAGAAGCTGCAAATCGCGCTAATCTACCCATTGTCTGGAGAATGCTCAATCAAGTCGAGGATGATGCTCGCGTCCTCGCTATGGAAAAAGAGGCCCTCGTGGAAGACTTTATGATTAGCTACGGGGAAGCGTTAAGCAATATTGGTTTCAGCACCCGTGATATCATGCGGATGTCTGCCTACGGATTAACTGCCGTCTAAAGCTTGAGCATCGAGATTTCTTTTTTTCCCCTGCTGCCGCTCAACACAGAGCGGCTCTTTTGTGTATTATATTTAAGAGTCTTAACGATTTCTTAGCAATATCCTAATTTTTATCTAGTGCCATCTAGTCTAACGAAAGAACAATCAATGTTTGGTCTTATAGGTCATCTTACCAGTTTAGAACACGCCCAATCGGTCGCCGACGATCTAGGTTATCCTGAATATGCTAACCAGGGATTAGATTTTTGGTGCGCTGCCCCCCCGCAAATTGTCGATGATTTTCATGTCACCAGCATCACGGGGCAAACCATCAGAGGGAAATATATCGAATCCTGTTTTTTACCGGAGATGTTGTCGAATCGTTGGGTAAAGTCTGCTATTCGTAAGGTGCTAAATGCCATGGCACTCGCTCAAAAAAGTGATATCAATATCACCGCACTCGGCGGTTTTTCTTCAATTATTTTCGAGGAGTTTAATCTCAAAGATAATCGACAGGTGCGCAATATCGAGCTAGATTTTGGCCGTTTTACCACCGGTAACACCCACACCGCTTACGTCATCTGCACTCAGGTGCAAACCCTCGCTGACAAAATGGGCATCGATTTAGCTCAATCTACCGTCGTGGTTTGTGGGGCCACCGGAGATATCGGCAGCGCCGTTTGTCGTTGGTTAAATGAAAAAACCGATACAAAAGAACTAATATGTGTGGCACGCAATCAAGAGCGTTTACAATCTCTGCAAGAGGAGTTAGGACGCGGTAAAATTCTTCCCCTAGAGGAGGCTTTACCCCTGGCTGATATCATTGTTTGGGTGGCTAGTATGCCTAAAGGGGTGGAAATTGATCCAGATAAACTCAAGCGCCCCTGCATTATTATTGATGGTGGTTATCCGAAAAATTTAGGCACGGTGTTAAATGCCCCCGATGTTTCTGTGATTAAGGGCGGCATTGTCGAGCATTCCCTCGATATTGACTGGAAAATTATGAAAATCGTTAATATGGATATTCCCTCTCGTCAAATGTTTGCCTGTTTTGCTGAGGCGATTTTATTGGAGTTGGAGGGTTGGCAAACTAATTTTTCTTGGGGACGCAATCAAATTACCGTCCCTAAAATGGAACAAATCGGTGCAGCTTCCCGCAAACACGGGTTTCAACCTTTGTTATTTTAACTAATATCTCCAACCCCCCACCGACCACGGAATTAGAAGTTTCAGGCGAAAAATAATTAGAGTAAGTGCTTGACTTTAGTGCCGGCTTGGGTTATGCTTGTTTTATAATGGGATGTTTGTGTTTACTCCTGAATGCTTAGATTCCAATTATGAATAAACTCTTTTAAAAATATTATGCCAAAATCTGCCCACAAAAGCAAGCAAAATTTTGCCATCAATTGTTAAGTTTTGTTAAGAAAAATAACAATAGTGACAAGGGATAGGACTCCCTTCGCTGATCAGAGGGCTTTTGGGGTAATTCTAGAAGTGTGGGTCTGATTTTTAGCCTTCCAGCAAAGACGACAAAACGACTAAACCCTATGAAAACTTGGTTAGAAGATCGCGGTATTTTACCCGCTTACGGTGGTGGGGTAATCATTGGCATTACCCTCTGTTTTTTCGGAGCGGCGACCAATACCATGGCGGGATGGTTGTATGCTATCTCTGGCACGACAATCGCCATTTTAATTTTATCGATAATTTTACCCCGTCGTTCCCTTCTTCCCCTGAAAGTGCGTCGTCTTGCCATTGTACCCGTAAGTGCGGGAGACGATCTTAGTATTAGCCTAGAGATAGAAAATACTAGCAATCAGCCGATAAATCTGTTAGAAGTGACAGATCTGCTGCCTATAGTTCTCGATCAGCCAAAAATAACCCCAATAGAAACGATTGCCCCCAAAAGTTGCCATCGTTGGACCTATTATTTACCCACCAGTAAACGGGGTATTTATCACTGGCAAGAAGTACAATTAAGAACAGCAGCCCCTCTCGGTTTATTTTGGTGTCGTCGTTGTCATCAAGCAGCGGCTAAAGCTTTAGTTTATCCCCAAATTTTACCCTTGCAACAGTGTCCCCTGATCGATTCCCTCGGTCAAGAGATGGCACAAAAATTAGAAAATAATCGCTATTATCAAAGGGCGAGTCAAGGACTGACCCGTAACCTGAGACAATATCGCCAGGGTGATTCTACCCGTTTAATTCACTGGAAAACTAGCGCCCGTTTGGGAGAATTGCAAATTCGGGAATTAGAAGTGTTAACGGGGGGACAGGAAGTGATTATCTGTCTCGATACCCTCTGTGATTGGCAAGAAGACAGTTTTGAACGGGCGATTATTGCCGCTGCTTCCCTCTATTTTTATGCCCATCGTCGGCAATTAAATGTGAAACTCTGGACCGGTGAAACGGGTTTAATTCAGGGGGAGAGGATCATTTTAGAAACTTTAGCCAGTATAGAGGCAAAAGCTAGTCAAAAAAACGCTAATCTGCCTAATTTACCGCTAATTTGGTTGACAAGTAACTTCAATTCCATTGAACAACTCACCCCCGGCAGCCGTTGGTTATTTTTCCTCGCTGCCGATTCTAGGGAGAGTCCTTCACCCTTGATCCGACAGTTTAGCGGATTGGCGATCGAACCAGAAATTTCTCTACAACAACAATTGCAAAAACCCCCTCGTTGAGAAAATTTCTGTTCCCAGTCTAGATTGAGAGGAAATTCTCTGGAAAAAAATGCCAGTATCCCGGAAAAAGATGTTATGATAGAAAAGACTCGGACTCATGCGATCGCAACGCCTTAACCTTGTCAGGACCGGAAGGTAGCAGCAATACGGGATGCTTGTGACTGGCGTGATCTCCGGGTCTTTTTGTTGCCTGTGACGGTCGCTGTTGTGAACGCTTTCAAAACTTTTCGATCGCTTACTGGCGAAACTCGTCGTCAACTACTGATTCTCTTCGTCACGGCGCTGTTTTTCTGGATAAGTATCACCACTCTCGTCCCCACTCTCCCCACCTATATTGATTCCCTAGGCGGTAGCAAACAAGATATCGGTTTTGTCATGGGGGCCTTTGCTATCGGTTTAATTTTATCGCGCAGTTGGTTGGGCAATCTAGTTGATCGCCGCAGTCGCAAATTAGTGGTTTTATTTGGAACTATTGTCGCCGCTACCGCACCCCTCGGTTATCTATTTTTTCGCGATCTTTCCTCTTTATTCGCCGTCCGCGCCTACCATGGTCTCAGTATCGCTGCTTTTACCACTGGTTACAGCACCCTAGTGGTAGATTTTTCCCCCGTTCGTCAACGGGGGGAGATAATTGGTTATATGAGCCTAACTGCACCCCTAGGCATGGGAATAGGTCCGGCTTTAGGCAGTTATCTCTACGAATCGATCGGTTATGACGGTTTATTTCTAGTTTCTGCCACTTCAGGAGCGATCGCCTTTCTCCTGAGTTTCTCCATTCAAGAACTGGACTTCAAGAAAAAATTAGCCGAAATGAAGGCAGAAAATCCGACAATTGAGCGCAGTTTTTGGGCATTATGTCAAGAGCGAGCTTTTTTAGTCCCCACCTTAGTTTTTCTGCTGGTTGGTACTTTATTCGGCGGTTTAGTCGCTTTTTTACCCCTGTTTCTCCTCGAAAATCAGATCCCTTTCAGTGCCGGTCTATTCTACAGTTGTGCGGCAGTATCGGGGGTAATCGGACGGATTTTGTCGGGAGGAGCCAGTGATCGCTATGGACGGGGTTTATTCATCACTATTAGCGTTTTTTGCTATGGTTTATCCATGTTGGTTCTATCTTCTGCTCGATCTCCTTCCGCTTTAATTTTAGCCGCTATTCTCGAAGGTACGGGAGGGGGGATTTTATTCCCTATGTTACTGGCTTTAATCTCCGATCGCTCTGGGCCCCAAGAACGCGGCCGGGCCTATTCTATCTGTGTTGGCGGTTTTGATGTGGGAACGGCCTTAGCAGGTCCAATTCTGGGGGTTTTAGCAATTTCCTACGAAACTATGTTTAGTTTATCGTCAGGATTAGCTGTTATCGCTCTCTTTCTCTTTTTTACTCTCTCTAACCCCACTATACGCCATTCTTTTCTCTTCGCTTTCGGTTTAGAAAAAGATCGTTATGCTCTGCGCGGACAATTACAATAAAGCTTACTGAAAAAGTTTTTCCTAGAGCAGGGTTATTTAATAGGTTTGAGGCTGAAAATTATCGGGAATATCTAATTCAAATACTTGGTCATGAATCCGAGCCACATAAAGCCCTTCTTGCAGAATTTTTTCGCGTAATTCTGGGGATAAATCAACCGCCGCTAATATGCCATAGA
>NZ_JADBUZ010000221.1:0-3637 GCF_020245305.1 Microcystis sp. M20BS1
CGAAAATAGCCTTTTAGTCGCCGCTAGTCGCGATTTAAATCGTTTTTGGACTCAGGTAGAGGAGGGGTTAGAAGCAGATAGTCCCCTACAGGAATTAATAACACAGGTCTTAAACCGCTTCCAGTCGCCTTTAGGTTTAAAGTCAAAACTTTAGTATTCTTAGTCCATAGTAATACCAAATTTCTAAATCCATGACAGACATCCACGCTCGAATGCTTGCCAAGCTTGCATTCGTTGTGACGCAAATAAAGAAAAATGGTATAAGCTGTCAGTGTATCTAAGTTACTCGTCAAGACTGTCTATGAGAAGAGAGCGTGGAGAGGGAGCCAGAACATTTATACTAAAAAGCTTAGTACATCTGGCTTGCTGAATAAATCTGAAATATCGACGAATTAAGGGTTTTAGGGTCTTGTTTCGCGAAACAGGTGCGAGATTTTGAGTCCTGTAGGGGCAGCGATAACCGATAATCAGCGCGGAGACAGAAGAAGGCTCCGATTCCCGCTTAATATTCATTGACGAACAGTCTCTAACGGTGTTACCGGTAACAGCAGCTACCCAATTTTTCTTGATATTTGCTATGCTGATTCTTAACAATTTGTAATCTTTGGGAAAGTTCCTCAATACTGCATGGTCGTTTCTGCTACAATCCCACCCCTAGCTCAAGATACCCTCGCCCTGAAAGCGGTGTGGGCAAATATTGGCTATGATAGTTGTCCCCACCATTACAATTTCCATCTTCATACCCATTGTTCCGATGGTCAAATGAGTCCCCAAGGCTTGATGAGACAAGCGTTAGATATCGGACTAAAAGGATTAGCAATTACCGATCATCACTCGATCGAAGGTTATCGACAAGCCCAAATTTGGCTAGAAAATCAGCATTTAAAGAGTTCTCTACCCCATCTCTGGACAGGGGTAGAAATTACGGCGAATCTCTTAGAGACAGAAGTGCATATTCTTGGCTATGGTTTCGATCCCGCTCATGCCGTCTTGACTCCCTATCTGCAAAGAACCAAACCGGAAGGAGATCTGGCTTTAGCCTCTAGAGTCATTAAAAGTTTACAGCAAGCGGGGGCTTTAGTAGTTCTCGCCCATCCCTTTCGTTACCATCGCCCCGCAGCCGATTTAGTGGCGGCGGCGGTAGAATTGGGTATTGATGGTATTGAGGCTTTTTATGCCTATGGCAATCCCAAACCTTGGCTACCCAGTCAACCGGAAACCGAACAAGCGCTCGCTCTGAGTCGTCAATATCAATTATTTGCCACCTGTAGCACCGATTCCCACGGTAAATCTTTATTACAGCGCATTTAGCCTGATCGCAGGATTAAAGGTAAAATACCTAAATTGACTAAACTCGATCGAGAAAGGATCGAGTGTTGGTTTTTTATGGCCGTTGATCAGTGATCAGTAATCAGTAACCAGTAACCGGTGAAAGAGCCTAAATTTGTTGAAAATTGAAAACCTAAACCTGATAACTTAAAACTTAAACCTGATCACTGATAACTGATAACTGATAACTGAATAACCCCCTGAATGAAAGATTTATTCCTATACACTTGCTGGTTAATTCCCATTTATGGCTTAATTGGTTCGATTTTAACCTTGCCTTGGTCTTTAGGCATTATTAGTCGCACCGGTCCGCGGCCGGCCGCTTATATTAACCTATTGATGACCGTCTTAGGATTAATACACGGATCGATCGCCTTTAACCAAATTTGGCATCGAGAGACGATTAAACTGGCTTTTGAATGGGTAAAAGTGGCCGATCTTAGTTTATCTCTTTCGATCGAACTTTCTCCCGTCAGTTTGGGGACGCTGGAACTAATTACCCTCATCAGTCTCTTGGCCCAAATCTATGCCCTTGGCTACATGGAAAAGGATTGGTCTTTGGCGAGATTTTATGGCTTAATGGGCTTTTTTGAGGCAGCTTTGGGGGGAATTGCCCTCAGTGACTCCCTACTATTCAGTTACGCTTTCCTAGAGATGTTAACGGTCTCTACCTATCTCCTCGTCGGTTTTTGGTATGCTCAACCTTTGGTCGTAACCGCGGCCCGAGATGCCTTTTTAACCAAGCGCGTCGGCGATATTATTTTATTGATGGGTTTGGTGGCTCTGTCCAGTTACGGAGAGGGATTAAGTTTTTCTCAGTTAGAAAATTGGGCAGTAAATAACCCTGTACCACCTCTGACGGCGACTTTGTTAGGATTAGCCCTTATTGCTGGTCCAACGGGTAAATGCGCCCAATTTCCCCTGAATTTGTGGCTAGATGAGGCGATGGAGGGACCAAATCCAGCCGGAATCATGCGGAATTCGATCGTGGTTTCAGCCGGGGCCTATGTTTTAATTAAGCTGCAGCCAGTATTTACCCTATCTCCGATCGCGGCCAATGTTTTAATAGTGTTGGGGACAATGACGGCAATTGGTACTTCTCTGATGGCCTTATCCCAAATTGATATTAAACGGGTTTTATGCCACTCCACCAGTGCCTATCTCGGTTTGGTCTTTATTGCGGTGGGATTAGGTCATGTGGATATCGCTTTACTAATTTTATTCTCCCATGCGGTGGCAAAAGCTTTATTGTTTATGAGCGCAGGAGCCTTAATTCTCACCACCAGTAACCAAAATATCACGGAAATGGGCGGAATTTGGGCAAGAATGCCCGCCACGACCACGGCTTTTTTAGGAGGTTCCGCGGGGATGACGGTTTTAATGCCCCTGGGGATGTTTTGGACGTTAAAACGGTGGTTAGGTGGCGAATGGGCGATTCCTTGGTGGTTATTAGCGGTTTTAATCTTTGTTAATTGTCTTAGCATTATCAATCTTACTCGGGTCTTTCGTTTAGTCTTTTTGGGACAAACCCAAAGTAAAACCCATCGCACCCCGGAAGTGGCTTGGCCGATGGCTTTGCCCATGGTAGCATTGATTTTAATCGTTTTATTGGCCCCGATTATTCCCCTACGTTGGGATTTTTGGTTATCTTTCACCAATCCTCTCGTTAATAACCAGAGTTTCACCATTGTCTGGGGTTTTCCCTTATTGATGGCCTCTGGAGTAATTGGCCTAGTTATCGGGTTAATGGTAGAGTTAAGACGAGCTTGGGCGAGACCAACCGGGTTAATCCTGCGATTCCTGCAAGATTTGTTCGCTTATGACTTCTATCTCGATCGCATCTATCAGTTTACCGTGGTTTTAGCGGTGGGCAGCTTGTCCAAAATTACCGCTTGGCTCGATCGTTATATTATTGATGGTCTGGTTAATTTAGTCAGTTTAGCGACGATTTTTAGCGGCAGTGCCTTAAAATATAATGTTTCCGGTCAATCGCAATTTTATGTCTTGACTATTCTTTTCGGAATAGGGGGATTAATCTGGCTCTTATTAAACGGTCAATGGTCACTGATAACTAATTATTGGTCATCCCTTTTGACTCATTGAACCTCTGTGTATTGGTCTCTAGTCTCCCGGCAGCTGACTAGGGAAGGAAAGCAGGGTGATGAACTTGACATCCTCGCCGCCCTAAAAGTGCGGCGATTCCTAAACCTCACGATTTAAGTTTCTGCTTCCACCACCGTCGCATACCACAGTTAAAAAACCATGTACTGTCTTACACAGAGTCCACAGACTTTCGCCCCATTTCAGA
>NZ_JADBUZ010000222.1:0-4104 GCF_020245305.1 Microcystis sp. M20BS1
ACAGCGGGCATCTACGTCCACCCAACGACGTGGGCATTCATCTCGTATTATTTCATGGGTGGTTCCCAACCCCCAACCTTATCTGAAGCTGACATCGCTGAGACACGCGATGCGGTAATAATAAGCCTCAAGGCTCATCTTAAGGACGAAGAAATGAGCCGCCGCACCTCTCTCGTTGCTTCCGGGGACTACGACGACTGGTGGTCCTCTTTAGCCGGGGCCATCGGTAACTTCAACTACCGCATTCTGGCAGTAGGTCCCGACACCATCAAGGTGGAGTGTCGTGACACGTGGAACTTCAATCCCAACTCCTATTACATGAAGCTACCCTGCCCGCCTCGTCTAGCGAGTATCTTATCTTCTATGGCTAAGAAGATAGGTATAGAGGTATCTTACAATGAAGGACAGCTAACTGTCTGTGAAGAGCAGCTGGTCAAGCTCAATCCTGGTCGTGCCTTCACAACCGTGTGGGAAATAGAGGTACCCACAGCGGAGGTAGTTCCTGAGTGGGCTACTTACTGGGAGGTGGGTACCTGGAATGAGGGTAACTATGCCTTCATTCGGCCTCTCAAGTACGTACCCTTACCCCTCTGCCGCTACCAGCGGGGTAAAGGAGTTTATGTTGAACGGGACTACCATCCCGACATCGATTACGTGTCGATGTTAGAAGCGGGGTGGGCTCCCTCTGTAGATTTACCTGAATAATATTAGGGGGCTGTTAACCACAGCCCCTTTTTCCTTCTAGTGACAACCTGCCTCGCTCTAATGATAGAAGAGGTTACGTGCCTCCGTAATCTCTCTATATTCCTCACGGTCGAGGGATATGCGGTAAATGTTGACAACCTATGGGAGGAAGCTTGCGCTCTCTCCCATCGAATAGAAGAGAAGGAGGCACGCTCTCTTGCGTAGTCTGTAGCTAGTCGTGTAGTTAAGGGGCTGTTGGGTGGGCGGCCCCTTTTCTTTCTAGTGAACATTTACTCTAGGAGGTAAATCCATGTGCCCTTATCACACTTATCTTCACGTGTTGAATCGTCAAACAATTCAACGTCGGTCTGTAGATGGGCCAGCGTGTCATCTAGATATTGATGGTCATCGCTGGTACGTTGTACCAGATGGTGATTTAGAGATTATTACTCTAATAGACTAATGCTATGGGCCCGTCTCTACTTCTTATTCAAGATAGAGGCGGGCCCCTCGTCTCTAAATGATAGCGCGTTAAAAAGAAGAGGAATGAAGCTCAGCGCCTGAGTTCGTTAAGTACGCGAGCAATTGGCCCCTTTTCTTTTAGTAGTCCTATACACCCAAGTATTCACAATGAGAAACAAAGCCTCTAACCCCTCTAACCCTTCTAACCCCTCTAACCCCTCTAACCAACCCACCATGAAAAACTACACATTCACGCTTAACGTAAGCAAGACTGCTAGCACTAAGCCTGGCGTTCTTGCTTACGTGCACAATGGCGCTATCAAGCGCCGCCTGGATCTATCTAGCTACTGGCTAGAATTCCGACTGATATCCGCTAAGAACGGGGAGGTACCTCTCACTACCTCCGATGGCCGTAGCTTATCTACGTCCGAGTTTGTAAAGCTTCTCTCCGGCGACCCCAGTGATGATGTTGTTATGTCTGTAGAGTTATCTACAGATTTCGAAGACGAGTGGGAAAGCTCATCATGTGGAAGTGTAAAAGTTAGCTTCAACGCAGAAGACCTCCGCGTTGGACGCGAAACAGAATACAAGGGCACAATAACCCAGTACTTTCACCTTGAAGGTGCGGAAATCCAAATTCATCGGGAAGTCATGCGCCCGAAGATAGACCCGTCTATACTGGACGGGTTTGAGAAAACAGCTATAGCAAAACCCGTGGTAACTGCGGAACAGTTACATAGTAAAGCGGCCGCCCGCAAACGCAAGCGGGAAGCTGCTGCAACAGCTCGTGCAACTGCCGCAGCCGCAGCCGCAGCCGCAGCCGCAGCCGCAGCCGCAGCAACAGAAGCAACAGCAACAGCAACAGAAGCAGCCGCAGCAGCAGGTACTGTTGATGAAGCACGTGATATAAACGATCTACTTGACTAAGTAAAAAGGGCCCAAGCAGGGCCCCTTTTTCTTTTAGTGGTTCTACATTACCAGTAACACCATGAATGTCAACTTTGTCTTCTTCCAATCTTTTGTAACCTTTATCAGCGCCGCTATAGCAGGTACTCGCATTACTGCACGACGCGTAGGCCCTGGTCGCCGTGCCCAGCAGATAGCCAGTCGTCGCGCTAATCGCGTAGTACGCCGCCGCTCTCGTCGTATTGCGTCGGCTGGCCGTCCTATCCGTTCTCTACCTCAGCAGCAACGCCCCTGCGTTGTAAAATCAGCACGACGTAGCGCACGGCGTGCCGCAGCTGCTGCAGCCTCAGCCGCCCGCAAACCCGTATTACGTAACCGTAACGTCGTAGACAAACTTGTCTTACGACAACGTAAGGCCAAACCTATACTGCGCGCTGTCAGCGCAGTATTTGCGCGTCCCTCGCGTCCTATTAAAACCGGCGCTAAAGCCGTTGCTACCGTAAATAATGCTGCTGGTAGTATTATCGCTGCCCTCGACCAAGGCCGCGTAAACTACCGCGGCAACGGCCGCACGTGTGTAGGCAAGAAGTACAAAACTAAAAACGCTAAAGCCGTTTTAGCGATAGCTAAAGCTGCTAAAGCTACTAATAAAGCAGCACGCGTTAAACGCTGTATGAGCGTTGTAGTACCAGAATTACCAAGTGATGTACTGGCTTGCCGCATGATAGTCGTAGGTAAACTATGCGGTGTCACCTTCGTACAAGGGAACATAGCGTCTTATTGTGACAATGTCGTTACTGTATCTTCATTCAAAGATATATACGCGATAACTCACGAGCTTGTCCATCACTGCCAAGCTCTAGGTCTTACTGAAGACCTAGATATAGCTCTGGTGTCTGAGGCCGCCATCGGTGCTGCCTCCGCTCAATGGCATGACACTAAATCTTACTACGAAGGTACTGAACACGAGAACGACGAATACGAAGCAGCTCTGCTTATGTACGACCCGGCATTAGTGGCCCGCCTCTTATGCACTCACTATCTCATGACCACGTTTGTAGAAAGCGGGGCACCTGGTCCTGATGATACATGGATGGATGTGGTAGATAGTTTAGATCCTGCGATTTGTCGTGAAGTCGTAGGTCTCGATGATCGCGTACTCGATTATAAAACCTATGGCGAATATGCTGAAGCCGTTGGATATGATGACACTAATACGTTATTAGACTGGGAATTCGTCTTTAACAATAGTGTCAACAACGATGATGCTGTTGCGCTAACCATTCAAGCAATTGATGGTCTTATTGGTGCGGCGCCCGCAGCAGTAACTCCTACCCGCCCGCTCTCTAACACAGGAGCCCCTACTAAGGGGTTAGAGAGTGATAGCTCCTCTACCAATACCACCAACACTAGCACTACCATGAAGAGCATTATCGAGATGTTAATTCCTGACCCTAGTACTCTCGGTGGAGTCGTGTCTCCTAAGCAAGTGGAGCGCATCACAGCAGCTCGTAAAGAGCTAACCCGCTTGTTTGGGGCTAATAACTTCGACCTTCTGCCTGAAGGTCCGATTCTCTATGTCGTATCTGGTTACAACCGTATGTCTAAGAAGTTCCTTGCGCTTCTAGACCACCGGGTTGTTTACACCACAGATTCTAAAATGAATCCTAAGGTCATTAACTTAGGTGTAACTAAATCTATTCCCTATGAAGACGACAAGCATACCTATACTACTAAGGCCGAATGCTTAGTTAGCATGTATAGTGAGCACTTCCTCACTAAATTAGCCACGTGGTCTGGTGATGACCTGGCCGCTCTCGTAGGCTGTCTGTGTGTCAAGCAGCACCGTATTGTTAGTGTTGAGGGCCCCTGTGTTGTCATCAAGGGTAATAACCGCAGCACTACCTTCAACTTTAATAGCAGTACCGTTAATGACGGTCGTCAGAGTCGCATCGCTAATGAGCTAGTTAAAGTAGGAGGCAAAGACTACAGTGGTCGTGTAGCCCTTGTAGCGCTCTGTATGAAGGTAGTGTATAACGCCACTGGTGCGCG
>NZ_JADBUZ010000223.1:0-17223 GCF_020245305.1 Microcystis sp. M20BS1
GTATTTACTGATGCTAATGGAGCGATTACAGGTAATCAAGGATTAGGGGTTAATAGTGCCGCCTTAGTGCAGGTAACAACCGGTGCAATAGCTGGAACTTACCTCGTTATTAATGATAGCACGGCTGGCTTCCAATCCAGCAATGATTTATTAATAAATATCACCGGATTTACTGGTACTTTACCAGCTTTAGGGAACATTCCAGTGGGTAATTTCTTTGTTTAAGTTTCTAAGCTCTCCTTCTAAGTCACCTAGAAAAAGGGTTTCTCGGAGAAACCCGTTTTCTGGACTTTACTGGTGACTAGAAAATCTACGGTTTCACCGATAGGTTATTGGCCGAATGCTTCGCCCCTACAGGACGCGGGCCGATGAAGACGCAAGGTTTTGAACGACGCAAGACTTTTGAGTATCTTCCCAAATCTTCATCAATAAAGCAGGCTAAGTAAATAAAATTTCACAACTCGATCGCTACAAATATCCGGCCAAGAACTACAATAACCCTAGGCATCTGTGTGAAAAAAGGCCCATCTATGCAACTTTCGCCCCAAGAAAAAGACAAATTACTCATTTTTACGGCGGCACTGCTCGCCGAAAGACGCAAAAACCGTGGTATCAAGTTAAATTATCCCGAAGCGATCGCCTATATTAGCGCCGCCATCCTCGAAGGTGCGAGGGAAGGTCGTAGCGTCGCTGAATTGATGAGTTACGGCACCACTTTATTAACTCGCGAGGAGGTAATGGAAGGTATCCCGGAAATGATTACGGAAGTACAGATCGAAGCGACTTTTCCCGATGGTACTAAATTAGTTACCGTTCACAATCCCATTCACTAACAGGAGATTTTTAGCAGTTATGATTCCGGGAGAAATTATCACACCATCCGGAGCGATCGAGATTAATGTCGGTCGCGACACCCTGCGTATTTCTGTGGCTAATACAGGCGATCGACCGATTCAAGTGGGTTCCCACTATCATTTTTATGAAGTTAACCAGGCCCTGGAGTTCCAGCGCGAATTAACCAAAGGAACCCATCTGAATATTCCCGCAGGTACGTCCGTTAGATTTGAACCGGGAGACACGAAAGAGGTGGAATTAGTTACCATCGCAGGTACTGAAGAAATTTATGGCTTTAATGGTTTAATTAATGGTTCTCTCAAAGGCAAGAAAAAGAAAAAGTAGGGTCTTAACGGAAAAATTATCATAGTTCGATCGCTCAATTGTGGTAACATCAAGGCAACGATAACTAATTCTTTCCAAGACTATGACGACGGTAAAAATTGGCATTATTGGCGGCAGTGGTTTGTATAAAATGGATGCCCTCAAGGATGTGCGGGAAGTATCCCTCGATACTCCTTTTGGTTCTCCTTCCGATGCTTTAATTCTCGGTACTTTAGACGGAACAGAAGTTGCCTTTTTAGCGCGTCATGGCAGAGGTCACCATTTTTTACCGACCGAATTACCCTTTCGAGCTAATATTCACGCTCTCAAACAATTAGGGGTTGAATATATTATTTCCGCTTCGGCCGTTGGTTCCCTCAAAGCCGAAGTTAAACCCCTAGATTTAGTCATTCCCGATCAATTTATTGACAGAACTAAAGAGAGAATAGCGACTTTTTTTGGGGAAGGAATTGTTGCCCACGTTGCCTTTGGTGATCCCATTTGTCCCCAATTAGCCAGTATTTTAGGGGATGCCGTCGTCAGTTTAAACCTACCAGAAGTTACCCTGCATCGGGGGGGTACATACATCTGTATGGAGGGGCCGGCTTTTTCTACTAAAGCGGAATCAAATCTCTATAGAAGTTGGGGGGCAACCGTCATCGGTATGACCAATTTAACCGAGGCAAAATTAGCCCGAGAAGCGGAAATTGCCTACGCTACCTTAGCCCTAGTTACCGATTACGATTGTTGGCATCCCGATCACGATCATGTCACGGTAGAAATGGTGATCGAAAATCTACACCATAACGCTATTAATGCCCAAAAAGTCATCCAAGAAACGGTGCGCCGTCTGGTAGCTAATCCCCCCGTTTCTGCCGCTCATTCTGCCCTTAAATATGCCATTCTTACCCGTCTAGATTCTGTTCCCGTCGCCACTAAAGAAAAATTAGCTCTCTTTTTGAAAAAATATGAAGAAGTAGAGAAATAAGAGCCGAGAAAAGTCGCCGATGAATCTAGAAATGGGTCATTTTTCTCGCTGTTATTCAGACGATCAATTTGACCCTTAACGAAGGCAGGGGGCCATCGGCAGGAGTCAGTATTCAGGAGTCAGGAGATAGGAGATTATTTTATTTATTCTCCCCACACCCCACACCCTACACCCCACACCCCACACCCTACACCCTGCCCCCACGAACAGCTTTTTGCCGCAAACCCTAACTAGCTAGATATTCTCTGATCTTGGCCTTGCGTTTTCTTAATTTAGCGATCGCTTCTCGTTCGATCTGACGGACGCGTTCACGACTGATATTGAGTCGAACGCCAATTTTTGCTAGGGTGAGGGGCTGCCCATTATCTAAACCAAAACGCAGACAAATCACTTCTTTTTGTTGAGGGGTGAGGTCTGCCATCAGTTTTTCTAAGTCCACTTGCAGGGAAGAATAGGCAGTGTAATCTTCCGGGGAAAGTCCCGTATCTTCCAAGAGTTCCCCTAATTCCGTGTCTTGATTGTCCCCCACCTTTAAGTCAAGGGAAAGGGGTTGACGGGACCTTTCCAAGTAGTCTCGCACCTGTTTAGGAGTTAAGTCTAATTCCTCGGCTAATTCGGCAATGGTGGCAGCGCGACCTTTATCTTGAGCTAGTTGACGCTGGGCCTTTTTGATTTTATTCAGTTTTTCGGTGATGTGGATGGGCAGACGGATGGTGCGACTTTTTTCTGCGATCGCCCGGGTGATGGCTTGGCGAATCCACCAATAGGCATAGGTGGAGAAGCGATAGCCTTTGGTGGGATCGAATTTTTCCACCCCTCTTTGCATCCCAATGGTTCCCTCTTGGATCAGATCTAATAGATCTAGATTGCGTTTTAGGTATTTTTTAGCGACGGAAACCACTAGACGCAGGTTCGCTTCTACCATCTTACGTTTGGCGAAATCCCCTGCCCCCAATTCTCGACGCAGTTGTTCTTCACTAATTTCCGCCGCTTCTGACCACTGGCGATCGCTGGGGTCGCTGCCGAGTTTCGCCCTTAGGGATTCTTTGATTTTTTCCAGAAAAATTAATCTTTGTACCTGTTTCGCGTAGAGAATTTCTTCTTCATGGCTGAGAAGGGGAACTCGGCCAATTTCTCTGAGATAGGCGCGAACTGGGTCGGTGGGGTTTTTCGAGGTTTTCATGAGTGCGCGTCGGTTGAGGGTTGATATTCAGGGATTGATGGCGTTTTTCAGATTGCTTCCCCAGAGCAGTAAAGGAGATGCTATCAGAGTTTTTTCTCGTTTTGTAAAGAGATAAGTGAGTGGTTACTCAACTATAGAGAGAAATCTCATTGACTATTTAATTGCCTCTATAGTCCTTTTTTTGGCTATATATAGATTTTATGGGCATAAATGGCAAGTAGTGAGAAGCTTGGTTATTTAACTAATATTACAACAATTATTAAATATTGTAAAGTTTATGAGAAAAAAATCACCCCTCTCAGGAAAGCACCAATGAAGAGGAGGTTTGAGTATCTCTACTCATAGATTAGCCAAAGGTTTCCGATCAGGATGCAATCTAGATGACAAAATCAGCAATTTTCTCAGATAGCGATCGCAGAGTAGGCAGTGAGGGAAGTATTTTCAGTGAACTGTGAACTGAAAACTCACAGCTGACGACCGTCTCCCGTCTATTGCCCTTGCCTAGCGGTTCAGGGGGGATTGTGTAAAAATAAGAGAAGATCGGTTTTTTTTTACTAAACCTATGGCCACTTCTTCCATTGCCGTTAGAGAATTACCTCTCTTTCCCCTACCCGAAGTTGTTTTATTTCCGGGTCGTCCCCTGCCCCTGCACATCTTCGAGTTTCGCTATCGGATTATGATGAATACGATATTGGAAGAAGATCGCCGTTTTGGGGTCTTAATGGTAGATCCGGCCACGGGAGAAATCGCTAAAGTCGGCAGTTGTGCGGAAGTTGTCCGTTGTCAACGTCTTCCAGATGATCGCTTAAAAATTCTCACCATCGGTCAACAGCGCTTCCGTGTCCTAGAATACGTCCGGGAAAAACCCTATCGTGTCGGTTTAGTGGAGTGGATTGAAGATGTCCCCACCACCCAAGATCTGCGACCTCTGGCCAAAGAAGTGGATCGACTGCTGCGGGACGTGGTTCATCTATCAGCCAAATTAACCGCTCAAAAAATTGAACTCCCCGACGATTTGCCTAGTCTTCCCCTGGAATTATCCTACTGGGTGGCGGGTAATCTCTACGGTGTGGCCGGGGAACAACAAGCTTTATTAGAAATGCTCGATACAGTCAGTCGTCTCCAACGAGAATCGGAAATTCTCACCTCAACCCGCAATCATCTGGCCGCTCGCACGGCTCTTAAAGATGCTTTAAATTAATGATCTGTAGGTTTTTCAGCTGCGGCAGCGGATGTTATTTCAGTGAACAGTGATCAGTAAACAGTAATCGGTGAACTGATCACTGTTCACTGATTACTGTTAACCTGGGGATTACCTAATGTTTACCTTGATACAGTAAAGTGGGGTTAAAATTGTTAGCCCCTCGCCTAGGAGAACTTTGATCATGTTGCTCACCTATAATCCCAACGTCTCACCCTTCCGAGAAGACTATAGCGAGAGTCGTCGGCTCCACTTTTATGAGCGCGGGGAGAATATTCCTCTGGTGGCTGATGGAGTCTGGCAAGTTTATCGGGGTATGGCGCAACTAAGTCAAGTATCTGAGAGTGGAGAGGAAATTTTACTAGGTTGGGTTCATTCATCCCACTTTTTCGGCTTAAATTTGACTCATCTGGAATCTTATCACGCCAGAGCCTTGTCGGAACTGTACCTGAAATGGTACACGATCACCGAAGTGGAAAATTCGGCGGAATTAACCAGGATGATGTTAAATCAAATGATCCGTCGTCAACAACAAACGGAATCGCTCCTTGCGATCGCAGGACTGAAACGAGTGGAGGAACGTCTTCAGCAGTTACTACAGTTATTAAAGCGGGAAATGGGAGAACCAATCGCCCAAGGCAGTCGTTTAAAGATACGTTTAACCCATCAAAATCTCGCCAATGCTATCGGCACCACAAGGGTAACGGTGACGCGTTTGTTAGGGGAATTTCAGCGTCAGGGATGGGTGAGCAGCGATTGCGACCGCCATTTGATTATTCACCATTAATCCCTCTTCTGTCACTCTAGGGAACGGGAAAACAGAAATGACAGGGAAAAACGGATTCTAACAGAGAATTTATTCATCGATTAAGTTGATTATATAGAAAAGAAAAGTAGTGAATTAGTCCAGGGGTAAAGAAAAACCATAGCCAAGCTTTTCAGCGATTCAAGTAACCGAAAGGCTCGATAAATAACCAGGGTAAGCTCATCTTAACAATCCTTGACAAAATGGACTTGATGTGAGTTGCTTACCCGGAGAGTGCTTCAGGCATATTTGATGAGAATTAGCCATCTCAATTGTTAAGCAAAAATCGACCCGTTTAGTCGATTTTGTAACTATTTTGATTGACTGGTATCACTTGAACTGCCCATGCGGATCACAAAATTGGCCAATTGTCAATAGCGTTTGAGATGCTCTCACCCTGGCTAATTAACCCTGGACTAAAGAAGATTTGAGCGCAAAAATTTTCTCGATTACCTCTTCTACCACCTTATCGGGAGTGGAAGCACCAGAAGTCACTCCGACGATAATTTTTCCCTCATTTAACCAGTTATCAGTGATGATTAAATCGCCACCTAAAGGTTTATGTTCGATGCGATTACCGGGGAGAATGCGCTCGGCACTATCGATATGATAGGAGGGAATGGCACGCTTGATCGCTATTTCCTGTAGGTGAGTGGTATTAGAGGAATTATAACCGCCAATTACCACCATTAAAGAAAGCGGTTCTTTCACCAGTTCAAACATGGCATCTTGACGCTCTTGAGTGGCATCACAGATGGTATTAAAACTCATGAAATGATCTTTAAAATTGATCGGTCCGTACTTTCTCAACATAGTATGCTCGAAGAGTTTGCCAATTTCCTCCGTTTCACTTTTTAGCATTGTGGTCTGATTGGCAATACCGATATAATCTAGATCGCGATCGGGATCGAAACCCTGGGAATGGGCATTTTTAAACTCCTCTAAAAACTCATTTTTATCACCACCGTGGAGAATATAATTAGCGACATAATTAGCTTGAGCCAAATTTAAAACGATTAGATAAGTGCCAGCAAAAGAGCTAGTGGCGATCGTTTCTTCGTGATTATATTTGCCGTGAATAATCGAAGTGTGGTCGCTTTTTTTGTGTTTTTCCACGGAATTCCACACCTTAGAAACCCAGGGACAAGTAGTATCCACAATCATGCAACCCTTATCGTTAAGGATTTGCATTTCCGAGGCACTGGCCCCAAAAGCAGGTAAAATCACCACATCCCCCGATTCCACCACAGTAAAGTCTTTTTGGCCATTTTCCATCGGAATAAAACCCACGGCCATGGAGCGCAGACGCTGATTAACCGAGGGATTGTGAATAATTTCGTTAGTAATCCAGAGACGTTCCTGGGGAAAATGTTGACGAGTTTCGTAGGCCATAGCAACAGCGCGTTCTACCCCCCAACAAAAACCAAAAGCTTGAGCGAGATAGATCGTCACCTCACCCCGTTGTAAACGGTAATTATTTTCACGAATTTCTTGGATCAGGTCGCTTTGATACTCATTGGTCATCGCATCCATTACTTCTTCTTTGTGACCGAATCCCTTGCGGTTATAGTTATCCGATTGCTGTAGGGTGCGTTTAAAGGATTTTGTATCCATGATTCTCTGATAGGGGTATTGGTGGTGCTAAATTGGGCGAGACAGTAGCTTGCCATATATTTAAAATACCTTATCTAGTCAGCGCAGGAAGCTTTTAGAGACTAGAGAGAAATTCCTCGTCGATATCGTAACCAAACTGTTGAGCGAAAAATTTTAAGCGAGATAAAGCAGGAATTTGCTGACTTTTCAGCCAATCAGACAAAATAAAGAGTTTTTGCATCACAAAAATCTCTAAAGCTTCGGGATTATATTGAATTCCTTCCCCGCGATGGAATTGATGGGGGACCAACATAGCAGCATAACGGGCGATTTCTCCCTGTTTTGGGTCAAGAATAAAGATTAACCAAGGATAAACTGCATCCAAACGCAAAAACCACAGCCTGACTTCCGGTATCTCCGATAATTCCCGCATATCACCCTCCGCACGAGGATAATCTATCTCTAATTGTAGAGCTTGTTCCAATTTTGCGATCGCTGCCCGCGACTGATAATCTTGAATAATAGTCTCTAAAGATGAGAGATCGAGATTTTGAATCTGATTGGGGTTAAGAGCGATTTTGACAGTCATAGGAGCAAATAAAAGGTTATATCGGGCAAAATTACCGTTTTTTATCCCTAGATCGGCAATGATCTATCTCAGAAAATACTCTCGATCGGGACAAAAAAACTAAGTATGACTATTCTCTCACTCCAGAGCGAGAGAGGGAAACCAGACAAAAATCCTCATGATTGGATTTCTCCCACAATTTAATCTCCCCTGCACACCGGGGTAGTCAGCAAAATCGAGAACTAGGGACACGAATTATGGGAAAATAAGCTCATCTTCTCCGCTTTTATCCCATGCAAGCCAACTTTTTTACTAATATCCTCTTACCCGTTGCCCTAGGCGTTTTAATGTTAGGCATGGGATTAGGATTAATTCTCGCCGATTTTCAGCGTATCACCCGTTATCCCAAAGCAGTCCTGATCGGTTTAGTCAATCAAATTATTATTCTACCGATCGTCGGCTTTATTATTGTTTCTCTTTTGCCTCTCCGGCCAGAAATTGCCGTCGGTTTAATGATTGTCGCCATTTGTCCAGGCGGTCCTTCCTCCAATGTTTTAACCTATTTAGCTAAGGGAGATGTGGCCCTTTCTGTTACTTTAACCGCTTTTAGCAGCATCATCACCATTTTCACAATACCTTTTTTAGCTAGTTTCATTCTCCAGCATTTTATGGGTGAAAGTGCCGCCATCTCCCTACCCATTGGTTCCACTATGGGGCAGATATTTTTGATTATAGTTTTACCCCTGGTTATAGGTATGACTATCCGCCATTACTTCCCTTTACTGGCGAAAAGTCTGGAACCGATAACTAATCGTTTGGCTGTGATTTTTCTAGCAGTTATTATCTTCTTATTAATCCTGAGAGAATGGGAACGTTTACCTTTATTTATCGCTCAAACTGGCCTGGCAGTGATTATTTTAAATACGATTGCTTCCCTAATTGGCTTTTTCAGTGGTCGTTTATTTCAATTAACTATTGCCCAAAGAATTTGTATCGCCATCGAAGTGGGTATTCAAAGCGGCACTTTAGCTATTGGCATCACTGCCGGTTTATTAAAGAATCCCGAGCTAGCCATTCCCGCAATGGTCTATAGTTTATGGATGTATGTCAGCGCTTTTGTCGCTGTTTATTATGGTCGCAAAAAAGCAGCTTTGGTAAAATAGCTAAATGGAGTGATAGGATATAGCTAAAAACTGATAACTGATTATGTTAATTGGTAAATATTTAACCCTAGAAGAATTATCTACCTGTTCCCAAACCTATCAAAAGTATGCAGCACAAATCGATCCCTATCCAAAAAATCCTGCAACGATAACCGCTTGGCAAAATCTCGCTCACTTTATTATAGATCCAATTATTGATAATTTTGGTCGAGAAAGATTCCAATTAACCTACGGATTTTGTTCCAATGATCTGAGAAAATTTCTCCAAAAAAAAGACCCGATCACTGGCTTAAAAAACGGTAGAATCGATCCCAGTCGTGATCAACATTGCGCCCACGAAATTAATCAAAAAGGTCAATATTATTGTCAGCGATTGGGGGCAGCCTGTGATTTTCGGATTATCAATTTAACTAGCGATCGCCTGATAGATTGGATTTTAAACAAAAAATTACCCTTTGATTCTCTCTATTTTTACGGAATTAATCGCCCGATTCATATCAGCTACGGACCCCAACATAAACGAGATCTATGGACTTTTACCCCTAGAGGAACACCGACTAAAAAAGGTTTACAATCATGGTTAGAAGCCGCTAAATCTATCGATTCTGAAGCTAAAAAATCCCCCAAAATAGGGGGATAACCAAGACTTAAAACCGTCTTCTTTTAGATTTCTGGTTCCAGATCGTCCTCCTCGTCCTCATCGGCCGGTTCCGTGGGTAAAGGAACCGAACCCATATCTAATTTATCCCGCAATAACTTCTCAATTTCTGCCGCTACTTCTGGCCTTTCTTCGAGATATTTAACGGCATTATCGCGACCCTGGGCAATATTTTCGCCATTATAGCTATACCATGCCCCTTTACGAGTAACCACGTTAGTTTGTTCGGCGATATCGAGCATACAACCCACCTGGGAAATGCCTTTACCGAAGATAATATCAAATTCAGCAATCCGGAAAGGAGGCGCGACTTTATTTTTAGCCACCTTAACTTTAGCCCGAATTCCGTATTCCCCTTCCGTGCCTTTTTTCAAAGTTTGAATGCGACGGATATCTAAACGCACCGAGGCATAGAATTTTAAGGCCGTTCCCCCGGTGGTCACTTCAGGATTGCCGTAGGTGACACCGATTTTTTGCCGCAGTTGGTTGAGGAAAATCACCACACAACCCGATTTACCAATATTACCGGCAATTTTTCGCAGGGCTTTACTCATCAAACGGGCCTGCAAACCCACCTGATTATCCCCCATTTCCCCCTCAATTTCCGCCCGCGGCACTAAAGCGGCCACCGAGTCGATGACAACGATATCCACGGCCGAAGAACGCACTAACTGGTCAACTATTTCTAAGGCAGCCTCCCCCGTATCCGGTTGTGCTACCAGTAAATTATTGATATCTACCCCTAAATCTTCCGAATAGGTGGGATCTAAAGCGTGTTCCGCATCGACAAAGGCCGCCACTCCCCCAGCTTTCTGCACTTCTGCGATCGCATGGAGGGCTAAGGTGGTTTTTCCAGAACTTTCCGGCCCGTAAATTTCGACGATGCGGCCCTTCGGTAAACCGCCACCCAACGCCATATCTAGGGTTAAAGCACCACTAGGTACGGTTTCCACCCGCATCCGGGTGGCGTCTCCTAAACGCATAATCGAACCTTTGCCAAAGTTGCGCTCGATTTGATTTAAGACTAAACCCAAGGCTTTATCTCGATCGGAATTATTTGTCATTGTCGCCATTAATTTTCTCCCCAGTTTTCTTAAGTAGTACAGCAGTATGCAAAGATTGTAGCCTGTTTTAATCTTGATCACCAAAAAGTTAGAGACTTTTTCCAGAATGGTGATCAAAAATTAAAAGTTTTGATTTTTACAGCCAAGGCCGGCTCATCTGTTCTAATTGCGTCACCTCTCGCGCTTCTAAACTCCATCCTAAGGCCCCGGCATTTTCCCTCGCTTGGGCCGCAGTTTTTGCCCCCGGAATGGGAATCACATCCCCTTGGGCGATTAACCAATTGAGGGCGACTTGTGCGGGGGTTTTTTGGTATTTTTCGCCCAATTCTTGCATTACCCTTAAAATTGGGGCTATTTTCTCCAAACCTTCTTTTTTGAACCGCGAGTCAACTTTTCTGGCTCCATCGGGCAAATTCTGGCTTTCTGGGCTATATTTACCCGTCAGTAGTCCTTGAGCGAGGGGGCTGTAGGCGAGGATGGTGACACCTAATTCCTTGGCCGTGGCTAAAATTCCCTTAGTTTCTATTTTGCGATACAAAAGCGAATACTGCACCTGATTGACCGCTAAGGGAACCTCTTTTTTCGCCAAAATCTGGCTTGCTTGACGCATTTGCTCGGCGGAATAATTACTTACACCCACTGCACCAATGCGGCCGCGTTTTACTTCTTCCCCTAGGGCATTCATTAGGGTTTCTTGGCTAATTAGGAAGGTGAAGGGCCAATGCACTTGGTAAAGGGCAATTTTATCGGTTTTTAGACGGTTTAAGCTCTCGGTAATGGCATTATGAACCGCATTCGCCCCCAATCGCCACGGTACGGGGGCAAATTTGCTGGCAATATCGATGGGAATATCAGTCTCTTGCGTAAATTTTCCTAAGAGTCGTTCCGATTCCCCCAGTCCATAGACTTCGGCAGTGTCAAAAAAGGTGATTCCTGCCTCTACTGCCGCTTTAAAGGCCTCCTCTACCTGACTAGCTCCGTATTCTTTGCCATAGTTCCAGAATAGTTTATCTCCCCATGCCCAAGTCCCGATTCCCAAAGCACTGACGGCAATTCCTGTTTGTCCGAGATTAGCGGTTTGTCTAGTCATATTCCCTACAAAGAATGACAGCGTTTCTCATTTAAAGTTGAAGTGTAACCTATATTTGGTCTGACTCACCACTAACCCCCTTTTTTGATTCCGGGAAATTCCCACCCATAATTAATGGGAAAGGACTTGACTTTGCCGGCGACTTGCGCTATGCTTTTCTTATAATGGGAATCCGTGCAAATTTTTTTAGACGCAAAGATTTCCATTATGAATAAAATCTTTTAAAAATATTATCCCAAAATCTGCCGAGAAAAGCAAGCGAAATTTTGCCGATAATTGTTAAGTTTTGTTAACAAAGAAATACAGAGATCAGCAAGGTAAAAAAATCGAAATCTCTTGCCGATCTTGTTTGTCGCCTAAGCTATGATTAGGTTAGGCGAATTTGGCGCTTTGACTAATTGTTAGTGCTAACTTCCGTGGTTTCAACAATTGCCGTCGGTTGGCAGGGAGTAGGTTGAAATTTCTCTGGAAAAGAGAAGCCTAAAAATGATGCGATCGCAAATATGGTGCTGATAATTTTGGCAAGACTAACAACGTCTTCTCTGTACTTTAACCAATATTTATACATAATCATCAATCCTTTTACTTAGGAGGTGAACTATCTCTAGATTAAAAAAATTCTGATTATTTGTCGTTACTCAAAAGTCCTAAAAATGGTACTTTTTTTAGGTACTCTCAAGTAACCTGACAGGGTACTGAAAAGTAATCTTAAGTCCTGCAACCCTTAAAAAATGATGATGAATGAACTAAAAATGACTGAAATTAAAACCCTTTCATGGACTGAATTAGAAATGCTGGTTAATGATCTGAAAAAAAAGCATACAAACAAGGGATTAACGGACGTGGAGACAAAAATATTAAAAGGTATTTTTGATGATAAAAAATATGCTGATCTAGCGGAAGAAATTAGTCAAGAAGAACAGTCAATCAAGAATGCGGCTCATAAGTTATGGAAAATCTTGTCAGAGCAAATGGGTGAAAAGATTGACAGTAACAATCTGATTACTGCTTTGGCAAGGTATAGAGATAATTCTCAGACATTTGATCATAACAATAAACCGCAACCTCAGCAATCAGATAAAGTTTTTGAATTAGTTATTGAGGTAGGGATAGACGACCTGACACCAGAGAAAATTGATAAGATTAACAACCTTATTCAAAAAATCGCCAGAGACAACACGATCAAGCCTATTATGAAACTTAAAGGCAGTATTCGGCTATTTTTAGAAGGTTCAGAAGATGGACTACAGCGCCTAGCAGATTTACATCAATCGGGGGAATTGCAAGCCCTTCTCAATGAACTTAAATCAGACGATATACCCGAAATTGTCGTCACAAAAGCCGAGTTCACTACAGATGCAAAAGTTATTGAAAAAGCCGAATTAATTAAGGCAATTCGAGAGGGAACAATCGATAAGAAAACTCTATATAAAGTTGATTTGAGTGGGGCTATTCTGAGTGGGGCTATTCTAAGTGGGGCTAACCTGAGAGGGGCTATCCTGAGTGAGGCTATCCTGAGTGGGGCTGACCTGAGTGCGGCTAACCTGAGTTGGGCTAAACTGAGAGAGGCTATCCTGAGTGCGGCTAACCTGAGTGTGGCTAACCTGATTGGGGCTAACCTGAGTGTGGCTAACCTGATTGGGGCTAACCTGATTGGGGCTATCCTGAGTGGGGCTAACCTGAGTGGGGCTAACCTGAGAGGGGCTAACCTGAGAGGGGCTAACCTGAGAGGGGCTGACCTGAGAGGGGCTAACCTGAGTGGGGCTGACCTGAGAAGGGCTGACCTGAGAAGGGCTGACCTGAGTGATGCTAACCTGAGTGCGGCGGAAGTTAAAAAGGCTATCTTTATCGGTGCAACGGGGATCACCCCCGAACAAAAACAGGATTTAATTCGACGAGGGGCAATTTTTGGGGATAATTCTAACGATCGCAGTAAAGTATTAGTTTAAAACAGCCTTTGATCTCCACCTTCAGCAGAGATTTAGGTAGGGTTGGCTGAATAAATGTGAAATATAGACGAGATAAGGGGTTTGGCAGCCTGTTTGACCAAGCAGCTGCAAGATTTTCAAGCTAGTGGCTCAAAAACCTTGTATCTTAACCAGCGATCGCCCCTACTTTTTCAGCCAACCCATAATTAATCAGGGTAAGAGCATCTCAATTAGGCTTGACAAAAGGCTTTCAGCACAGCCATCATATAGTCATTATCCATGGCCGCCCGTTTACTTTTTTGTGCCAGACCACGTCGGTAAGTAGATTCCTGGTTAAGAGCGTTAAGTGCTACTCGTCTCAAGAAGGCTCCCATTACGAGGGCTGTGACCGGAGCGAATCTGAGATTTATCTTCATTAAAAGTAACATCTAAAATCCAATGAGCCTGATTTTCAATGCCCCAATGTTTACGAATAGCATTACCTATTTTTTGAGCATCAGCGGGGAGAGAACTGAGATAAAATTGGACTTCACAAGTGGTTTTATTCCAAAGATGACGAACTCGTTTAACCATGATAATACTTTGAAGTCCTTGCCATTGAGCCTGTTGATAAAGACCGCCGAAAGCTTCTAAGGGTACAGCCCAACACCAACGTTTTTCGAGGCGATGATGACCTTTTTCCAGACGGTAATCATAACTAAATTGAATACCATCAAATTGATGTGCTTGAGCTTGCTCAAACCAGTTTTTGACCTGAGTATAAAGAGTCGGATGATTAGCTTTAAGGGCGACAACGTAGTCAGCTTTTTTGGCTTGAATATGATTAATAATCGCCGTTTGAGTTCCCAGAGCATCAAGGGTGATAATTGCCCCTTGAAGGTCTAACAGTTCTAGTAAAGCGGGAATAGCAGTAATCTCATTGGATTTATCTTCCACCTTGACTTGTCCTAAAACTAATTTCTGCTCCCCCGCCCAAGCCGTCACTAAATGCAAGGCTTTAATTCCTTGATTACGGTCGTAAGAACCTCTGAGACTTTTCCCGTCTATGGGAACTATTTCCCCCGAAAGAGAACCGATTAAATGGGGCAGCCATTGAGACAAAACTTTGGCCAAAACTTCCGGGTTAATCCGTTCAAAAACCCGCCGAAAAGTATCATCAGAAGGAATGCCATTAGGTAATTCTAAAAACTCAGATAACCAAGACTGCTTACTGAGTCCATAATTTTCCATGTCTTCCCAACCTTCGGCTCCTGCTATAACGGCTAAAATAGCAATGACTAAAATATCAGTTAATAAATGTTTTTGGGTTCGGGACACTCTCGGGTCAGGAATATCTTGAAGATAAGTCAATAAACTAGCTTGAATTTCATTGATTGATGTTAAAGGAAGCTCAGGTTTTAGTTGAGCTTTATTTCCGGTGGGGAGAACGGGAGCAAAACCTTTACCCATGAGCTATTTCCTCATTAATTTTCATCAACAACAGTGAGACTAAGGCTAATTATAAATTATACAGAGGTAGCAGCGGCTAAGTCTGGGTACTGGCAGTGCGGGACGGTGCTATGGCGATTTGATTACCCTATTCAGAAATCTTTGTCAACTACAATGATTAGCCGACAATGAATCGCCGATAGCTGATAGCAGGCGTTGGGTTTCATACTTCAACCCAGCCACTTAACTGCTGTAAATCCGACAGCAAGCTGACTCAGCAATTTAAGCGAAAATTCTGCCATTCTCTAGAATGCCATTCCGGGTTAATCTGGGTTTTGTGACAATTTATGGCTAAATTTTAAGAGGCAGTATGGAACGCACTTTCTTAATGATTAAACCCGACGGTGTACAACGCAATCTGGTGGGGGAAATTATTCAACGCTTTGAAGCTAAAGGTTTTACGCTGGTTGGGTTGAAAATGATGCAGGTTTCTAGCGAATTAGCGGAAAAACACTACGCTGTTCATAAAGAAAGACCTTTTTTCCCTTCGTTGGTCGATTTTATTACTTCCTCCCCCGTGGTGGCTATGGTTTGGCAAGGAGAAGGAGTAATTGCCTCCGCTAGAAAAATTATTGGCGCCACTAATCCCCTCAATGCTGAACCTGGTACGATTCGCGGTGATTTTGGTATTAGTGTCGGACGCAATCTTATCCATGGTTCCGATGGTCCAGATACCGCCAAAGATGAAGTTAGTCTCTGGTTTAGCGATGCAGAATTGGCTAATTGGACTCCCTCCATCACTCCCTGGGTCGTAGAGTAAATCCCTTTGAAGCAGTCAGGAGTCAGGAGATAGGAGTCAGTATTCTCCGAGTCAGCTTTTTTCTCCCTTCTCCCTTCTCCCCTCTCTGCAATAACTACTGCTGCATACTTTGTGCTTTTTGTCAAAAAAACTTTTTTTTTGCGACAAAACTACACAAAAAAAAGATCATCGTTGTGGGTGAAATTGACTGATTTACCTGTCTGAATTAGGATCACTCTCTAGGTGTGGCAAGGGTTTCAACCATTGCTGCCTAAGAAAGCACAAAATACCCCATTATGAAATTCAGTAAAATCGCTGTAACCATGATAACATCGTTGTCAAATAAAAATCTTTCTCAATTAATTCTTAAGAATTTGTAAATATTGCGAAATGTTAATTTAAATATTCTCAAGTTTTTGGAGTCAATAAATAACTTTTGCTTATCTTTGTCTAACATTGAGTTAGGAGATAGGAGTCAGGAGATAGGAGATTATTTTATTTATTCTCCCCACACCCCACACCCTACACCCTACACCCCACACCCCACACCCTACACCCCACACCCTACACCCCACACCCCACTTCCCCAATGGCCAATCAAGGTTGGATTTATCGAGATAAAATTAGCAAAAATCAGGCAGGATTAAGCCTATTAGCCTACTATGCGGGCAAATATCCCCATTCTAGCCCAGAAGAATGGCTCGATCGCATTTTATCAGCAGCAATTCTCGTCAACGGTCGTCCCGCTTACCCCGATACAGTCTTAGAAATCGGGCAGCAATTGACCTATCAGCGCCCGCCTTGGACAGAACCGGATGTACCGCTCTTTTTTGAGGTACTCTACGAGGATACCGAGGTGTTAGTGGTGGCGAAACCTTCGGGATTACCCGTGTTAGCGGGGGGTGGATTTCTCGAACATACTCTCATCCATTTGGTACATCAGCATTATGCCGAGGTCACTCCCTATCCAATTCATCGTCTTGGTCGCGGCACTTCCGGCATAGTCTTAATGGCGAAATCAAAGCCCGCTAGAGCTAAATTGAGTCAACAGATGCGAGAGGGGAAAATTACCAAAATATATCGAGCTTTAGTTGGTCAGGGCGACATACCGGATAATTTTAGTATTAATCAAGCGATCGGGAAAATCGCCCATCCCATTTTAGGCTACGTTTACGGTGCGCTCACAGATGGGTTATCGGCCCGCAGTGATGGTCGAGTCTTAAAAAAACATCCCGATAGTACACTATTAGAAGTAGAAATTTTTACGGGCAGACCCCATCAAATTCGCATTCATCTAGCCTTTTTTGGCTATCCCTTAATCGGTGATCCCTTGTATGGTCTGGGGGGATTACCGCGACCGGATGCAGTGCCAGGAGATTGTGGTTATTATCTCCATGCCAATCAAATCGTTTTTAATCATCCCAGTACAGGGGAAAGAATCTCTATTTGTTGTCCAGCACCACCAGAATTAGTTATCAGTTATCAGTTATCAGTTCACTGAGAAAACTCCCCACACCCTACACCCCACACCCCACACCCTACACCCCACACCCCACACCCCACACCCCACACCCCACACCCTACACCCCACACCCTA
>NZ_JADBUZ010000224.1:0-7935 GCF_020245305.1 Microcystis sp. M20BS1
GCAAATAGGTGCAAGAATGAAAATTGTGGGAGCACAATGGAAAGCAGAGAATGTTCCTCAGTATTTGAAGCTACGTTGTGCTTATCTCAACGGCGATATTGCCTGAGTATTTTTACTCATTGCAAAACTGGGATGCTCCCGTTTAAGATTAATTGAAACGAGCTTACCGACAATCTCGCAGCCAAGCAATTCTTGTTTCAATCCCTAATAGGGTTTAAGATTAATTGGAACGGGTTAGAGCAGTTCGCCGGAAGCTATGGGTGCTGTTTCAATCCCTAATAGGGTTTAAGATTAATTGGAACGTTCAGAAATTCTAGACTTTCAGAATGCCACTTTGTTTCAATCCCTAATAGGGTTTAAGATTAATTGGAACAAACTGTCCATCAGAATAGCTAACCTTGCCCATGTTTCAATCCCTAATAGGGTTTAAGATTAATTGGAACCATCGCTCATCATTTCACTTAATTGCGCTGGATTGTTTCAATCCCTAATAGGGTTTAAGATTAATTGGAACTTTGTCGGCAGCTTTCGGGCCAATCCCGCCGATTGTTTCAATCCCTAATAGGGTTTAAGATTAATTGGAACGCATAGGCTTGTCTCATCCCCTTCATCTTTGCAGTGTTTCAATCCCTAATAGGGTTTAAGATTAATTGGAACACCGGTGAGACTTTTCCTATATGGCGCGGGATCGATGTTTCAATCCCTAATAGGGTTTAAGATTAATTGGAACCCCTAGACTTGAAATAATTCTCAATGATTACATCGTTTCAATCCCTAATAGGGTTTAAGATTAATTGGAACTCCCCTCCTAAATAGGAGGAAAAAAAGATGGAAAGTTTCAATCCCTAATAGGGTTTAAGATTAATTGGAACATCTGTGTCTATACTGTCTAGCTGTTGGCTATCCGTTTCAATCCCTAATAGGGTTTAAGATTAATTGGAACAATACCACTTAGTGCGATCGCCTCTCTCTAAAACCTGTTTCAATCCCTAATAGGGTTTAAGATTAATTGGAACATAAGCAGGTTATTTCTCTCTTAAAATCAACGGGGTTGTTTCAATCCCTAATAGGGTTTAAGATTAATTGGAACCCTCTCTTTTATTTATATCAGTAATCCCCGAAAAAGTTTCAATCCCTAATAGGGTTTAAGATTAATTGGAACTCGAAGGAATCAAGGAGATAGATTGATTATTTGGTTTCAATCCCTAATAGGGTTTAAGATTAATTGGAACGCCATCAAAATTAAATCGCATAGTTAAATTCCCCTTGTTTCAATCCCTAATAGGGTTTAAGATTAATTGGAACACGCCCTTTTTTGGTGATCACAGGAACTTTGGTTGTTTCAATCCCTAATAGGGTTTAAGATTAATTGGAACAATGAATCAGAATATCTATATCTAAAGCGCGAATTAGGTTTCAATCCCTAATAGGGTTTAAGATTAATTGGAACTTATGTTAAACTTTTGTGAAGTTCCCAAAAATCACGTTTCAATCCCTAATAGGGTTTAAGATTAATTGGAACAGTTCGCCGGAAGCTGTGGGTACTGATTCCTTTAGTTTCAATCCCTAATAGGGTTTAAGATTAATTGGAACTCTTTTCCCCTAACCCAATCAGGGTAAGGGTTTTGTTTCAATCCCTAATAGGGTTTAAGATTAATTGGAACATTCTGGCAAGTGATTCCACAATGGAGAATCAGGAAGTTTCAATCCCTAATAGGGTTTAAGATTAATTGGAACTGCTCGAAATTCAATCGAGCCACGGGGGGTAAATCTGTTTCAATCCCTAATAGGGTTTAAGATTAATTGGAACATTTTTGTACCAGTCATGAATAGTACAGGGTACTGTTTCAATCCCTAATAGGGTTTAAGATTAATTGGAACGTGATGATGGAGAGAATGGTTATTGTTTTATCGGGAGTTTCAATCCCTAATAGGGTTTAAGATTAATTGGAACAGTCACCAAAACTGCTAGGTATTTAGCAAATTTTGTTTCAATCCCTAATAGGGTTTAAGATTAATTGGAACTATCAGCCAAAATTATTGGCTCAAAACTAAGCGTAGCTGTTTCAATCCCTAATAGGGTTTAAGATTAATTGGAACAATTGGAACAATCCTGATTGGCTGGGATTTAGCCAGTTAATGTTGTTTCAATCCCTAATAGGGTTTAAGATTAATTGGAACAAATACCTTAGAGGCAAGGATAGTTTTTCTGCGTGTTTCAATCCCTAATAGGGTTTAAGATTAATTGGAACTCTTGCCAGGAGTGGCCAAATCGAATTAGCCTAGCGTTTCAATCCCTAATAGGGTTTAAGATTAATTGGAACTGGGATTCGGCAATTATTGTTACCTCTTGGTACAGTTTCAATCCCTAATAGGGTTTAAGATTAATTGGAACTCGCAATTATTCCCCGCAATTACTGAGGAAATCGGTTTCAATCCCTAATAGGGTTTAAGATTAATTGGAACAGTTGACGAATTGCGAAAACTGGTTTATCAGTTGTTTCAATCCCTAATAGGGTTTAAGATTAATTGGAACTTTCGCCCTTAAAATTTGAAAAATGAAAATTTTCTGTTTCAATCCCTAATAGGGTTTAAGATTAATTGGAACTCCTAAGATTGATGTAATTAATACAAATATTATTGTTTCAATCCCTAATAGGGTTTAATATTAATTGGAACTATTTTTAATGGTGTGATTAAGGCAATATCATCTTTGTTTCAATCCCTAATAGGGTTTAAGATTAATTGGAACAAACTCAAAGATTTATGGCTGAATGGCAATCCTGTTTCAATCCCTAATAGGGTTTAAGATTAATTGGAACGAAAAGTCTTGCTAAGTTAGTATGCAAGTAATTGTTTCAATCCCTAATAGGGTTTAAGATTAATTGGAACCTTCTACTTCCTTAATTGCAGAAGCTGTATCGGTAGTTTCAATCCCTAATAGGGTTTAAGATTAATTGGAACGGGAGCTAATGGTGGGGGGGGAGGGACAAAAGCAGTTTCAATCCCTAATAGGGTTTAAGATTAATTGGAACGGGTATCGATCGCCTCATCGATCGCGCCTAATTGGTTTCAATCCCTAATAGGGTTTAAGATTAATTGGAACCTGTTAACGAGTTACTGCTATGAGTCTAAAATCGTTTCAATCCCTAATAGGGTTTAAGATTAATTGGAACCTGAGATATCGAGGTATAAATCGTCAAGCATTGACGTTTCAATCCCTAATAGGGTTTAAGATTAATTGGAACGATATAGCAAGGGTTTTAGACTGGTATATAAGAATGTTTCAATCCCTAATAGGGTTTAAGATTAATTGGAGCCTGATTTTATAAAAAAGAATCCTCAATTTGCTGAAGTTTCAATCCCTAATAGGGTTTAAGATTAATTGGAGCCTGATAAGATACTCTTATCTTACACTACTTTACAAAAGTTTCAATCCCTAATAGGGTTTAAGATTAATTGGAGCTTGGTTACTTTTAGCATCTCAAGGGACTATCATCCACGTTTCAATCCCTAATAGGGTTTAAGATTAATTGGAGCCATTTTTTGGAGTTCATCCAGTCTTAAGTAAAGAGACTCGTTTCAATCCCTAATAGGGTTTAAGATTAATTGGAGCTATGGGAGAATGTCATAAGATAAGATCAAGTAAATAGTTTCAATCCCTAATAGGGTTTAAGATTAATTGGAGCAGGAGCGATAGCCCGATTAAATCCATCGGTAATATGTTTCAATCCCTAATAGGGTTTAAGATTAATTGGAGCAACTCGACTATCCATCCGTATTCGTGAGTTAGAAGGTTTCAATCCCTAATAGGGTTTAAGATTAATTGGAGCGAGACTCAACTTCTTTAATTACAAGCTTTGCCTTGTTTCAATCCCTAATAGGGTTTAAGATTAATTGGAGCCCCATTTGCTAATTATCTAGATTCCAAACTTTTTGTTTCAATCCCTAATAGGGTTTAAGATTAATTGGAGCACTTTTCCTTTAATCCATATAGAGTATTTTCCTGTTTCAATCCCTAATAGGGTTTAAGATTAATTGGAGCAAAATACTTAGAAGTATTCTATAAAGATTCAACCGGTTTCAATCCCTAATAGGGTTTAAGATTAATTGGAGCCTGGGTGATCGGAGTCTTGGGGTGACTCAAGGGTGTTTCAATCCCTAATAGGGTTTAAGATTAATTGGAGCAATCGCTGACATTCTCTAACCTTATCTGGTATCCGGTTTCAATCCCTAATAGGGTTTAAGATTAATTGGAGCAAGCTTTAGATACCGAAAAAATACAGAAGAGCTTGTTTCAATCCCTAATAGGGTTTAAGATTAATTGGAGCTAGTGCTGCAAACTCGGAGGAATCCAAAGAATTGAAGAGCTTGTTTCAATCCCTAATAGGGTTTAAGATTAATTGGAGCCCTAGGATCGCCTTGGCGACAGTAGGATCGCCAGGTTTCAATCCCTAATAGGGTTTAAGATTAATTGGAGCGAATAGAAAAAATAGAAAATCGCTTCGATGATTGGTTTCAATCCCTAATAGGGTTTAAGATTAATTGGAGCTAAATAAAGATAGCCCCTTAATCGCTAATCCTTTGTTTCAATCCCTAATAGGGTTTAAGATTAATTGGAGCGAGGGATTCCCCTGCTTTGTCGGGATTGGTCAAAGTTTCAATCCCTAATAGGGTTTAAGATTAATTGGAGCAATAAAAGCATGAAACTCAATAGGAGTAAAACTTATGTTTCAATCCCTAATAGGGTTTAAGATTAATTGGAGCATCTCTTCAGGGGTATAAATTCCCCCAGTTCTTGTAGTTTCAATCCCTAGTAGGGTTTAAGATTAATTGGAACGTATTCATAAGTAGCCAGATCAATTTCCCCGGAAGTTTCAATCCCTAGTAGGGTTTAAGATTAATTGGAACTAAATATAATCTCGTCTGGTTGGCTCCAATCCCCTGTTTCAATCCCTAGTAGGGTTTAAGATTAATTGGAACTCCGATTCTAATAATGAGATTCGAGTCGCCAACATGTTTCAATCCCTAGTAGGGTTTAAGATTAATTGGAACTAGCTCCGGCTTCGGCACTGCCAGTCACCGAAGTTGTTTCAATCCCTAGTAGGGTTTAAGATTAATTGGAACACGGATATTCCTGCTAGTACCATTAACTATTGGCATGTTTCAATCCCTAGTAGGGTTTAAGATTAATTGGAACTCTCCTCAGTAATTGCGGGGAATAATTGCGATTCTGTTTCAATCCCTAGTAGGGTTTAAGATTAATTGGAACACTACCGAAGAATTAGGGATAGGGAAAGAACGAGTCAGTTTCAATCCCTAGTAGGGTTTAAGATTAATTGGAACTTTGTAGTAGAGGGTGATTATAAAGAAAGATACGGGTTTCAATCCCTAGTAGGGTTTAAGATTAATTGGAACTAATTATTGCTGATAACTGATAGCCAAAATTAAACTATTGTTTCAATCCCTAGTAGGGTTTAAGATTAATTGGAACACCTTTTTATGTGTTATCATGGGGTAAGGATTGAGTTTCAATCCCTAGTAGGGTTTAAGATTAATTGGAACTACTTAGTCAAGCATCCCCTAGTAGTTCGTGATTTGTTTCAATCCCTAGTAGGGTTTAAGATTAATTGGAACCCTTTTGTAAATCCTTTGGGGCGGAACACAGAAAAGTTTCAATCCCTAGTAGGGTTTAAGATTAATTGGAACCCGGGCTGACCGGGATCGCCTTTTGGTCCTTGAAAGTTTCAATCCCTAGTAGGGTTTAAGATTAATTGGAACAGATCAGATAAATTATCACTTGCAGTTCGGCTGTGTGTAGTGTTTCAATCCCTAGTAGGGTTTAAGATTAATTGGAACGCGGATCTAAGAAGTGGAGGCCGTCCGATACTCAAGTTTCAATCCCTAGTAGGGTTTAAGATTAATTGGAACCTGAATGCCTGTAATCAAGATATAGCAAGGGTTTTAAGTTTCAATCCCTAGTAGGGTTTAAGATTAATTGGAACAAGGGAAGGGGAAGGGGGAAGGGGGGAAGCGATCGAAGTTTCAATCCCTAGTAGGGTTTAAGATTAATTGGAACAATCCCATTGCCACTGCGAGATGTGGCGGCAAATGTTTCAATCCCTAGTAGGGTTTAAGATTAATTGGAACCCAACTTGCTTTCTCAAATAAGCAATTATCGACTTGTTTCAATCCCTAGTAGGGTTTAAGATTAATTGGAACGTTCTTGAAAGTCGGTTAGGAACCCGATCGCATTAAGTTTCAATCCCTAGTAGGGTTTAAGATTAATTGGAACTGGAACAATCCCATTGCCACTGCGAGATGTGGCGGCAAATGTTTCAATCCCTAGTAGGGTTTAAGATTAATTGGAACCTTGCCGGGGAGTTAGCCCCCGACAAAGTGAGATGTTTCAATCCCTAGTAGGGTTTAAGATTAATTGGAACTCGATGGTTTCGAGTCGCGATCGAAAGCGATCGCGTTTCAATCCCTAGTAGGGTTTAAGATTAATTGGAACGGAAACAACATAACTCAATCTGAGGGGACTTTTAGTTTCAATCCCTAGTAGGGTTTAAGATTAATTGGAACCCGGTGGTCCAGGTAGCCCAGGTTCTCCTTTGATAAAGTTTCAATCCCTAGTAGGGTTTAAGATTAATTGGAACCTCTTTTTAGATGTCTCCTACGTTTTGCTTCCAAGTTTCAATCCCTAGTAGGGTTTAAGATTAATTGGAACGCGGAAAAGGTGGTTAGCACGATGGTCAACGGCCGTTTCAATCCCTAGTAGGGTTTAAGATTAATTGGAACTTCCAGTTTCGATATTGATTTGGCCTTTTTGCTTCGTTTCAATCCCTAGTAGGGTTTAAGATTAATTGGAACGAAATGCTATTAATCAAACTAATTACTCGCTGAGAGTTTCAATCCCTAGTAGGGTTTAAGATTAATTGGAACAATCTTGGAGTTTGGTTCCCTCTACTTTTTTCTCAGGGTTTCAATCCCTAGTAGGGTTTAAGATTAATTGGAACATGGTAATTAATCCTAAATGGAGAGTAGAAGTAAAGTTTCAATCCCTAGTAGGGTTTAAGATTAATTGGAACATTGTGGCTGTTATTTTGTTTTTTCTAATTCCAGGTTTCAATCCCTAGTAGGGTTTAAGATTAATTGGAACCTCTTAGCACCCGCCGCTTTATCAATAGCCTTACTGTTTCAATCCCTAGTAGGGTTTAAGATTAATTGGAACCTTAATGATTATCTTACGACCGCTTCCCCGAACGAATGTTTCAATCCCTAGTAGGGTTTAAGATTAATTGGAACATTAGGCAGCAATGCCTATAATCCAGCGACCCGGTTTCAATCCCTAGTAGGGTTTAAGATTAATTGGAACATCAGCACTGCCAAGACAAAGCAGAAGACCTTGCATTGTTTCAATCCCTAGTAGGGTTTAAGATTAATTGGAACGAATACTCAATCAAGCACGTGATCGCGAATGCGCGTTTCAATCCCTAGTAGGGTTTAAGATTAATTGGAACATCCCAGGATATTGATTAATCCCCTTAGGATTGTGGTTTCAATCCCTAGTAGGGTTTAAGATTAATTGGAACGTGAAAAAAAAGCAGAAATGGCTGAGTATGTGGCTGTTTCAATCCCTAGTAGGGTTTAAGATTAATTGGAACTTGTTTATCCAAACCGTCAAAAAATTTGGAATCTAGTTTCAATCCCTAGTAGGGTTTAAGATTAATTGGAACTGTTTCATTCACATTCACCTCTTTATAATACCATGTTTCAATCCCTAATAGGGCTAATTCAAGTCTGAATTGCATCACTGTCTGATCTACCTTTATAGAATACCTCATTCGGGGTACGATAGTCAAGACATTTTCGAGGACGATTGTTAATCAAGTTTACGGCTCTTTCCACCTCCTCTGGCTTAACGATTTTAAA
>NZ_JADBUZ010000225.1:0-4238 GCF_020245305.1 Microcystis sp. M20BS1
AATAACGAGGTAAGTTCCAGCTATTGCACCGGTTGTTACCTGCACTAAGGCGGCACTATTAACCCCTAATCCTTGATTACCTGTAATCGCTCCATTAGCATCAGTAAATACTTGATTGATTAAATTCTGTAAAGTGGTGACAGTGCTATTAGCAGCACGACTGAAACTAATCGGTGCATTGGTGGCGAGTCCACCTTGAGTTAATAAGTCAATTTTATCAGTATTGATGGCAAAATCTGTGATACGATCGCTTGTTGATATGGTAGATTGGCCAAATTGGAAGATGAAAGTATCTGCACCTGGACCACCGGTTAGAATATCAATTCCCGCACCTCCATTGATTTGATTATTGCCACTATTTCCGGTGATATTATTGTTACCAGCGTTACCTGTACCATTAATATTATTAGTGCCAATTAGTTTGAGGTTTTCGACACCGTTAGGTAAAGTACGAGTGAGAATGCTTTGCCAAGTATCAGTAATGATAACTCCTGCTGTTTCTTCATCAGGATTAATGATAGCATTAGTCGCATTTGACAAGGTTACTGCAAAGACTTCATCCGGTTCATTAAGGTCATCATTGAGAATGGGAATGGTAATAGTAGCAGTAGAAGCATTAGCGGGAATGATGAGAGTTCCTGTCTGGCTAGTGTAATCTACATTAGCATTAGCATCAATGGGTGCAGTAGCATAATTAACACTAATTTGTTGTGGATTGGGATTATTTACAGTGACGGTGAGAACTGCATTACTATTTTTACCTTCGACAACAGTAATGATGTCGTTGATGGAGAGTTGGGAAAAGTCGTCATTGGTAATTGTCCCCGTCACTGCGGTTGGTGTACCTATTGTATAACCTGTCCCCGCAGCAAGAGTTAAAATAACAGTTTCGTTACTTTCTACTATTGTGTCAGCAGTGGGGTCAACGGTTACGGTAGCAGTGGATGAACCAGCAACAAAGGTGACTGTATTGGTAGTCCCTGTACGAGTGTAGTCGGTATTTAAAGTCGCTGTCCCTCCGAGGGTGTAATTGACTGTTAAAGCATTACTTGTTACTCCGCTACGGGTGAAAGTATAAACCAGATTATTTGTCCCGTCTTCGGTAACACTTCCAGGAGAGACCGCAAGAGTAACATTGGTATCATCATTATTAATCGTCCCCGTCACTGCGGTTGGTGTACCTATTGTATAACCAGTCCCCGAAGTAAGAGTTAAGGCGACCGTTTCATTGTTTTCCACTGTAGTATCAGCAGTGGGGTCAACGATTACGGTAGCAGTAGTAGCATTAGCTGCGAAGGTGACAGTATTGTTAGTCCCGCTGCGAGTGTAATCGGTATTGAGAGTCGCAGTCCCCCCAATACTGTAATTGACTGTCAAAGCACTTGTTGTTACTCCACTACGAGTGAAGGTATAAACCAGATTACTTGTCCCGTCTTCAGTTACGCTTGCGGGAGAAACCGCCAGGGTGACACTGGTATCATCATTTTGAATGGCTCCGGTGGCAGTAGCGGTGGTAATAGTAGCGCCGTTGGTGGCATTGGAGAGGGTAACGGTAAAGTTTTCGTTCGGTTCTACTGTTGTATCTCCCTGAACGTCAACAGTAATCACCTTACTGATTTCCCCCGTCGTAAAACTCACTACCCCACTGGGTAACACTCCCCCGACAAAATCAGTGGCATTGGCAGGATTGCTGCCGCTGCCGGTAACTGCCCAGTTGACGTTATTGCTTCCCGTGGTATTAACCGCACGAGTGACGGTGAAGGTAAAGGCTTTACTGCCACTATTGCCCTCGGTTTGATTGGCACTGGTGGCGGCAATAGCGAGGGTGGGAACTGCGGGCGTACCCACATTTAAAGCCCACAAGTCATAACCGTTAACGCCGTCATTGGCGCTGAAGTACAGGGTGCTGCCCACTACCCTCAAATTGCGGGGGTTAGAGCCATTGGAACCAGGGCGGATGTCGGCTACCAGAACTGTACCGGCCGCCGTGCCGTCGCTTTTCCACAATTCCTCACCGTTAACGTCGTCAAAGGCAGTGAAGTACAGGGTATTGCCCACTGCCGTTAGATAGCGGGGGAGGGAGCTAGAGTAACCAGGGCGGATATCTTTGACCAGAACCGTACCCGCCGCTGTGCCGTCGCTTTTCCACAATTCTCTACCGTTAACGCTGTCAATGGGAGTGAAGAACAGGGTATTGCCTACTGCCGTTAAATTGTTGGGGTAAGTGCCAGGGATATAGGGGTGCTGCACGCCGATATCTTTGACCAGAACCGTACCCGCCGCTGTGCCGTCGCTTTTCCACAATTCTCTACCGTTAACGCCGCCGTAACCGCCGCCGTCATTGGCGCTGAAGAACACTGTGTTACCCACCGCCGTCAGATAGCTTGGGTTGGACGAACCGGGGGCGATATCTTTGACCAAAACCGTACCGGCCGCCGTGCCGTCGCTCTTCCACAATTCCCGACCATTTACGCCGTTATCGGCAGTGAAAAAGAGGGTATTGCCTACTGCTGTCGGAAAGCGGATGTTGGAGCCATTGGAACCAGGGCGGATATCTTTGACCCGAACTGTACCGGCCGCTGTGCCGTCGCTTTTCCACAATTCCTCACCGTTAACGTCGTCAAAGGCAGTGAAGTACAGGGTATTGCCCACCGCCGTCAAATTGCGGGGGCCAGAGCCATTGGAACCAGGGCCGATGTCGGCTACCAGAACTGTACCCGCCGCTGTGCCGTCGCTTTTCCACAATTCCTCACCGTTAACGTCGTCAAAGGCATTGAAGTACAGGGTATTGCCCACCGCTGTTAGATTGCGGGGGTTGGAACTCAAGCCACCAGTGATAACGCCACCGGAGCTAGAGGAGCCGGGGCGGATGTCCTTGACCAGAACCGTACCCGCAGCCGTGCCGTCGCTCTTCCATAATTCCTTACCGTTCACCCCGTCATCAGAGGTAAAGTACAAGGTGTTGCCCACTACTGTAAGACTGCCTGGCGAGGAGCTAGAGGAACCAGGGCGGATGTCCTTGACCAGAACCGTACCCAGCGCCGTACCGTCGCTTTTCCACAATTCAGTGCCGTTAACGCCGTCAGCGGCGCTGAAGTAGAGGGTATTACCCACCACCGTTAGATTGCTGGGATTGATATCCTTAACTAAAAAAGGAGTTGACATGATTTTTTCCTGAATAAAGAGTAAAAATTAAACAATTAAGCCCCTAAAGAAGGCACCATCCACACCGATTGAGTGCCGTCGAGGTCGGTATCTCTCAAAGAAACCCGTTTTCTAAAGAAGTTCTAGGATTGGATTTTTGCCAAAGACTGCTTAAATTCTGCGAGAGAATTAGCGGTAGCTGCTAATTTTAGTAGCTCTTCTAAGATAGTAGGGTTAGTGATGTTGCCGATTATCTCTTCAATTTCTGAAGAAATTTGTCCAAACCGCACAGTTAAAACTGTTTTTATGTCATCGCGGCTTTTTTCTAACGCGCCAATTTCCTTGCCAATTTCCTTACCAATTTCCTTACCAATTTCCTTACCAATTTCCTTACCGCGTTCCATTCCTCGTAACTCCATATTACTCATTAAAGGCATGGTTCTTTCCTCCTCAAATTGTTTGATTTTACTCTCTAAACTTGACTGCAATTCAGAGGATAAAGTCATCATATTGTCGATGATTTCAAACAGTTTAATTATCTGTTCTCTCTCGAACTCCTTTTCATATAATCCCCTGATTAACCTCCACTTCCACTGTTCCCGTTCTGGCAGCTTCCCAGTAGTCGCTTTTGTTTTCAGGTGTGCCATGACTATTATAGCAAAGGGATTGCTACTTGCTTCCAATTAGTCACTGATAACTGATAACTGGTAACTGGTAACTGATAACTGATAACTGATAACTGATAACTGATAACTGATTAGTTGGTGAACTTCAGGAAAGAAGAAATGTAAAAACGCCTCAAAATACTCGGTTAAAGCTTCTTTCCAAGGTTCATCATAATTAGCGGTTGTCTGTTTCATTATGACAATTTTAGTGGGTTGTTGTCAGAAGGTGAACGCTAACCTCAAAACTAAGCAGTTAAAGTATTTAACCAATTGATTAAATCTTTAACTGTAGAGAAATCGAATAAAGCTTCTGCTAATGCTTCGACATCATCAATACTTAACTCCATGATTTTAGTTTCTAATGAAGGATTAATCTCCCCTAACTTGCGTTTAAGTTGACGAAGAATCAATGTCTTTTCCCGTTCAATA
>NZ_JADBUZ010000226.1:0-20034 GCF_020245305.1 Microcystis sp. M20BS1
ATTTTGCTAATAAACATAGCAAAATTATAGATGATTTCCTGACCTAAGATCACATTTTATTCTTTTTTCCACTTCAATCTAAGAATTGAGAAAAAAGCAAAACCTTATATTATACCATAAAAAAATTATGCAAGAGGTCTTATCAATCGTTTCCCCTTTTTTTAAGTTTCTTCTCTTTTTGTTAAGAAAAATCTGACTAATGGATAGCTTATCAAGGGGGGACTAAGGGGGGATCGGCACCCCCCTTATCAAGGGGGGCAGGGGGGATCGAACCTAAAATCCATTTTTAATTTAATTATAACCAGCTACTTAACATAAAGTTTGATAATAACTGTGGTATAACTTCACAAGAACTTGATATTATTATTACAATAGTCTCAAAAACAATGATCGAATTAAGTCCCGCCGCCGCTAGAGAAATTGAACGTTGGAGTCAAAGCCGTCGTCTGACTGGTTCCTATCTGCGTTTGGCAGTAAAAAATGGTGGTTGTTCGGGACTTCACTATCATCTCGAATTAACCCCTATTGCGGCAGAAAACGATCGCTTTTATCAAAGTCAGGGTATTAATATTGTAGTCGATCCTGACAGCGATCGCTACCTACAAATTTTAAAATTAGACTATTCAGAAGATCTCATGGGTGGTGGTTTGCGTTTTACCAATGCCAACACCCAAAATACCTGCGGTTGTGGTCTTTCCTTTAGCGCTTAATTAACTGCTCCAAATAGCCAAGACAACTAAAAGCGCATTAACCAGATAAAAAGCTCCCACAATCTTCGTTTCCGTCCAACCACTTAATTCTAAATGATGATGAAAAGGAGCCATTTTTAATAATCTTTTGCCCTTGCCGTCGGGTCTTTTTGTGGCTTTATAATAGATAACCTGAGCGATTACCGAAAGAGATTCCAGAAAGAACAGACCACTAATTAAAAATAATCCCCAGAGATGTCCAGTAATTAAACCCACCGCAGCTAAAGCGCCTCCTAAAGCGAGGGAACCCGTATCACCCATAAACACTTTAGCGGGGTTGCGGTTATGAAAAATGAAGCCTAGACAAGCACCAGCAAAACAAGTGCAGAAAATCGCCAAATCTGGATGACTAGGAGCGATAATAATGGCTAAACCCAAAAAAGCGATCGCACCTGTTCCCCCCGCTAATCCATCCACCCCATCGGTGAGATTAGTGGCGTTACTTTCAGCCACAAGGACAAATCCCGCCAAAATCCAGAAGAAAAAGCCCAAAGGAATGACTAATCGACCCCAAAGGCCGATATCGGTACTCACCTGATTGAACGACATCCAGAGGCAAAAAAGCACCGCCCCCGTTATCTGTAAAATTAACTTCATCCGGGGAGATAGGCCCTTATTCGACTTATAACGCAAAATTTGCCAATCATCTAACCAACCGATACCCATGTAAGCAAAAGTCAGCAAAGCAACCGCCACCACATTAGGAGTAAATTTAGACCAGATTAAAGCGAAAATAAGGGCTACTGGCACAAAAAAGCTGCCTCCCATCGTCGGGGTTCCTGCTTTCTTTAAATGGGCCTGGGGTCCATCTTCGCGCATAATCTGACCCATTTTCAAGCGCCGCAGCATCGGTACTACTTGACAGCCAAGACCAGCACTGATTAACGTTGTGGCCATCAGGGGGAGTAACAGGGAATTAGTGGACTGAAAAAAAACTACTAACAGAAATAGTAATCCCGTTAGTAGAATCAGGAGATGGGTTCCAGTGGGTTTTTTAAAGATAGGGGCGGAAAAAATGTTAGCGTTCACGACTAAAGCGTCAGATAAGGGTAAAATTTGCCAAAGAAGACAGGATTAATCTTCATCTAAGACTAATTCGTCCTCGTCGTCATCATAACCGATATCATCGACATCCATGAGTTCAGATAGTTCCACATCTTCTTCGAGAGTCAGATCCGGTTCGGCGATTTTATCCCGGGGAATCATGCGATTATTTTTTTCTAACCACTCGACAATGGAAGCGTCTTTTTTTAGGGGAATAACCGCGGCCGGTTCGTAGCGGGGTTCTTGACGAATAGAAGGATTAAGCATAATCACTCGACGATTAACAGCAATCATTTCGAGTTTACCATGTCTTTTAAGGCTCTGATAATCTCTTGATTGGCCGCGGGGAAAGTGTAATTATCTAGTTCCTGGATAGTTACCCAGCGGATTTCTTCACATTCGATCGCTCTTGCTTGGCCTCTGAGATAACGACAGTTATATACTTGCAGATTAACCCGAAAATGACTATAGGTGTGGTCGATGGTGATTAAATGACTATCCACTGCGATGTCAATGCCAATTTCTTCTAATATCTCTCGTTTAATACATTCCTGCACCGTTTCATTGCCTTCGATTTTGCCGCCGGGGAATTCCCAAAAACCGCCTAGGAGTCCCTTGGCCAGACGGCGATCGATTAAAATTAAATCTCGATCATCTCTAATTACGGCCACACCGATTTGTTTAGAAGCTAAAGAGTCTGTTTCGGGAATCATAGTGGTTATTGGCGAAAAAATAGGAAAAAATAGTTAAAAACTGACTGCGGAGAATTGAGTCAAAAGATGATATAATGGAGAATTGTACGATTAACGATTAACAATGACAGTCAGTTCCGAATCAAAGTTTATTTTAAAAGTATTGTGGTTAGATCAGAACGTAGCGATCGCTGTAGATCAGGTGGTCGGCAAAGGAACTAGCCCCCTCACCGCTTATTTTTTCTGGCCGCGCAATGATGCTTGGCAACAACTGCAAGAGGAGTTAGAAGCAAAACACTGGATTGATGAGTCCGATCGCGTTGATGTTCTCAACAAAGCCACAGAAGTAATTAATTTTTGGCAAGAGTTACGCAATCAAGGCCGACAAATCACCATGGCCGATGCACAGTTAAAATTCCCCGAAGTTGTTTTTAGTGGTAGCAATTAATCGGCTTTTTAGCCGTCAGCTAGATAATCTTGATAATAGGCAGAAAAATGGCTAAAAGCTGATTGCTAAAGGCTAAAAAATTAATCGGGTAGGTTTATATAAACCCGCCCGATTTTGCTTGAATTTAATTTGATTTGGTTGGGTTTAAACCGATACTAAACCGCCAGCGGCCTGGTATCTAGCGCGAGCTTTGCGCCATGATTGTTGCGCTTGGATAGTTTTGCGACGGTCATCCCCTTTACTGACTTCATCGAGACGAGTTTGGGCCCGTTCGTATTCGGCGCGAGCTTTTTCCTTATCGATTTTTGAGCCTAATTCCGCCCCATTAACGAGGACTTTGATCTCATTATTTTCGACTTCGGCAAAACCGCCCAAAACTGCGATATTTTCCCAGTCTTTCCCCGGTCGAATTCGCATTACGCCAATATTCAGGGCAGTTAATAAAGGAGCGTGACCACTAAGAATACCTAATTGTCCCGTGGAACTGGGTAGGATTACTTCTTCAGCCACGTTATCCCAGACAATGCGATCGGGTGTAATAACCCGTACTGTAATGCTCATTGGTGATAATAACGATAATTTTGGCAGATTTCTGGGTTAAGTAACCGCTAAACGCGGTTACTACTGACTTTTAATTAGCCTTTTTTGAGTTTTTCGCCTTTAGCGATCGCTTCATCGATATTGCCGACCATATAGAACGCTTGTTCGGGTAAGCGATCGAGTTCACCTTTGAGGATCATCTGGAAGCCTTTGATCGTATCAGCGAGGGTAACGTATTTACCCGGAGAACCGGTGAACACTTCCGCCACGAAGAAAGGTTGCGAGAGGAAACGCTCAATTTTGCGAGCGCGGTCAACGGTGAGACGATCTTCTTCCGACAATTCGTCTAAACCGAGAATAGCGATGATGTCCTGTAACTCTTTATAGCGTTGCAGGGTAGATTGGACGGCGCGAGCGGTGCCGTAGTGTTCATCACCGACGATATCAGCCTGGAGCATGGTGCTGGTGGAACCGAGGGGATCTACCGCCGGATAGATACCTTTGGAAGCCAGACCACGGGATAGTACAGTTGTTCCATCCAAGTGAGCGAAGGTAGTAGCGGGAGCGGGGTCAGTCAAGTCATCCGCAGGTACATAGACCGCTTGGATGGAAGTGATCGATCCCTCTTTGGTGGAGGTAATCCGCTCTTGCAGGTCGCCTACATCAGTGCCGAGGGTGGGTTGGTATCCTACCGCAGAAGGCATCCGACCGAGGAGCGCCGATACTTCCGAACCAGCTTGCACGAAACGGAAGATATTATCAATAAATAAGAGTACGTCTTGCTTGCTGACATCGCGGAAATATTCGGCCATGGTCAAAGCAGAGAGACCGACGCGCATTCTCGCTCCGGGGGGTTCGTTCATCTGACCGTAAACGAGGGCAATTTTCGAGTCTTCGGGGTTATCAGCGTTGATTACCTTCGATTCGATCATCTCGTTGTAGAGGTCGTTTCCTTCGCGGGTTCTTTCACCCACACCGCCAAAAACCGAGACACCCCCGTGTTGAATGGCGATATTGTTGATTAATTCCATCATAATGACGGTTTTGCCCACACCAGCACCCCCAAAGAGGCCGATTTTGCCACCTTGACGGTAGGGGGTGAGCAGGTCAATCACCTTGATACCGGTTTCAAAAACCGTCGGTGTCACTTCAAGATCGACTAATTTGGGAGCGGGACGGTGAATAGGAGAGGTTTCGGTGACGTTAACCGGTCCTTTTTCGTCCACGGGTTCACCAAGAACGTTAAAAATCCGACCGAGGGTGCATTTACCCACGGGAACGCTAATCGCTGCGCCGGTATCCACGATATCCATACCGCGCACTAAACCATCGGTGGTACTCATGGCAACGGCCCGCACTTGGTTATCACCGAGTAACTGTTGCACTTCACAAGTAACCGATAGATTTTGACCGGCGGAGTTGGTTCCTTTTACGGTTAAGGCATTATAAATACGGGGCAGTTTGCCACTGGGAAATTCGGCATCGATGACAGGACCGATGATCTGGACGATTTTACCAACGTTAGTTTCTGTTGTCGCTACCATTGTTTATGTCTACTCTGGGTTTTAGCTGATAACTCCCACAAGGGGAAAGTCTTAATTTTTTGTAAAATTAGCCAATACACAGCTTATCACGCTAGGGGATCAGATCAGTTATTTTCGCTATCAGCCCTCAGCAGTCGGTCGTCACGAGACTCGGAGACAGGAGATTATTTTATTTGTTCCCCCCACTTCCCGCTTCCCACTCCCCGCTTCCCGCTCCCTGCTTGACAAACACAGGGGTTTGCCTTTAATTGAACGTTGCCTCATGTCTCAAGGAGAAGATGGCCACAGTGTCGAGGGTTTAATTGCTCAAGATATAGGTTGGGATTTTTAAGGGGAAACTCTCTTTTAAAATTGGCGTTTACTTTTGATTTTATTACTCAATCCAAGCTTTTGGGGGGTTGGGGGAAGTCGCTGAGTCTCAAATTAAATTAATTAAGCTTGAACAAATGCCAGAAAAAGCGACATTTTTTAAGGGATTACAGATACCAAAATACCATTTTAATTTCTATAAGTCATACAAAAATTTAGGTTAAGATGACCTCCGAGGATGAATTAATCTGATTTTTGACGCTTTCTAGTAAAAGTTGATACAAAAAATGAGGTGTTTTTTGATTGGCTAATTCCAGACTATTCTGATAAATTTTAACAGCAGATTCATCATTAATCATTCGATAGTGAATGATTTTTGTCCATTCTGGTGCAGTTATCATTAATTGAGGAATCACTTCAATAAAAGCCTGTATTTGTTGTTGGGGTTCAAAATCTTCTAAAAAATGCAATAAACTAAACATAATTTCAGGATGTTCACAGTTATCATCTAGGATAAGATGTAAGTCTTTTAAATCTTTATCATCAGGATATTTGGCAAGTTTTTCTAGTGTTTCCTCAAATAAGTTAATTTCTTGGGGTGTTTTCATTAAGCGATTCTCTTGTAGGATTTTTATTAAATTCATGGGGTTGTTGCTCCTTGATCAAAAAAGGTTGACCAAGTAGTTTTATTAAGTTGAATGAGTTCTTGTAATCCCTTTCTAATATCTGCATTATATAATCCTTGACCTAGATAAATTGAGCGAATATCCCAAACTTCTTGTGCTAAGGTTTGTCGAGGGGAAAGAGTTAAGTCTGGACTTTTACCATAAGATAAGGTTTGACGATGACGACCTCCTTTTCCGGGGGATAAGTGTTCCATCATGATAGCAATTCCTTGATTAGTTGTGTAACCTTTGATTTTCGCTTTCATATACGCATTGGATGGTAGATGATGAGGGGTTAAGTTATCTCCTCTACGACCTAATTTTAACAAGTCGCCGTATGTCCCGACTTTTCCTTCTCCTGTCAGTAGTTTAAATTGAGTGATGTTGTCTCCTTATGATTATTTTAGGCCATAGGTTGATCATAGGTGAATAAAAATCTTATCACTCTTCTATCTCGGAAAATCCCTGTCAACACATAAGTGCTGAAACTCCTATTTTATAAGCGAGCGCTTGCCTATTTTCTAACAACAACTCGAAAATTTAGTTTCTGTTAGTTATTGATCACCCGAAAGCTTGCCCCGAAAGAAAGCTAGAATTTAGACACGATCAGAGCTTTTTCCTGATAATTAAGCTTTAATGACCCATTTTCCTCTTTTCCCCCTGCTCCCCTCTTCCCAACCCAAAAAAGTAAGGCAGGCCTTAGCCTACCTTAAAACAAAGCGAGGTTGATCAACTTTGAAGATGCCGATGCAGTGGATGGAATTGGACTCATACCATATATTGGCGATTATAACAAGGGTTTTGCTGGTTGCACAGATTCAAATAAAAAATAATTTAAAGCTTGACCATAGATTTTAGTCTATATATTGAAACACAAGAACTATCTCCTGTCAAATTTTCAAGGGACAGCTTTACTGAGACGCACTCCCTTCCCTCAACCGTCCGGGAGAATTGTGCTGTAAGATATCTTCAGTTTCAATTGTTTAGGCTCGCAATCGTAGATGAGAATAAATTTCGGTAGCTTTTGCGGCAATCTCAGGAAATTATCGGTTAATTATATGAATTCTGGTAAAATTATCGCCATTATCACGGGAGCGATTTCGATTTTAATCGCCGTTGCCTATTTAATCCTAGTTCAGATTCTGGACTTTCGCACCGAGATGATTCCCGCTCCCCTAGAAGTTATTTTTCCAGGATGATAAAAATTGGGGTTGAAAAATTTTCAACCCCGAAAAAAAGCAATTTTTGAGCGGATTAACCCACCGATTGTAACTGTAATTGCGAGAGAATATCGCTCTGCTCAGAGCGCTGATGACTAGAGACTGTCACCACACCGTCCGCAGTTACATCTAATATCGCATGGTCTCCAGAATTGACTTTTCCCGATAACATCGCCTCGGCTAAACTATCCTCTAAGCGTCGAGTTAAGGCACGACGTAAAGGCCGCGCACCGTAGCTAGGATCATAACCCTCATTGATGACCAAATCCTTAAAAGCGGCGGTAACTTCCACAGAAATGCCTTTTTCTGTCAATTGTTTGGCTATATCTGCGATCAGAATATCGGCAATCTGGGTAACTTCTTCGCGAGTTAACTGTCGGAAAACAATGATTTCATCGAGACGGTTGAGAAATTCGGGACGGAAATATTGTTTTAACTCCTCTGTCACCCGATTAGAGATCTGTTGGTAACGGGATTGAGCAAAATCGTCAGCCATCTCGAATCCTAAGCTATTACCGCCCTTTTCGATGACTTTTGAGCCAATATTCGAGGTCATGATAATTAGGGTATTCTTAAAGTCCACCCGACGACCTTGGGAATCGGTCAAACGACCATCTTCTAACAGTTGCAGGAGAAGATTAAAAACATCGGGATGTGCTTTCTCGATTTCGTCAAACAAAACCACTCTATAGGGTTGACGACGCACTGCTTCCGTTAACTGACCGCCTTCATTGTAACCGATGTATCCGGGAGGCGCACCAATTAATTTAGAAACCGTGTGGGATTCCATAAATTCCGACATATCTAGACGAATCATACTGGATTCCGAGCCAAAGAGCAACTTAGCTAAGGCTTTCGTTAATTCAGTTTTACCCACTCCCGTGGGACCGGCAAAAATAAACGAGGCAATCGGACGGTTAGGATTCTTTAAATTTACTCGCGCTCGACGAATAGCACGAGAAACGGCATTTACTGCCTCCTGTTGACCAATAATCCGCTCGTGCAGTTGATATTCCAGATTTAAGAGCGATTCCGACTCAGTTTCAGTTAATTGGGTAACGGGAATACCAGTCCAAGCGGCGACAATTTGGGCGATTTCCTCCGCATCCACCACCGGAATTAAAGATTCGGGGTTAATTAGGGGTGATTCTTCGCTAACCTCCGCAGGACTTTTACTTTGTAGGGAATAGCGTAGATGGGTGCGGGATCCCGCTTCATCGAGAAGATCGATCGCTTTGTCCGGTAAAAAGCGATCATTGATATAGCGAGAGGATAGATGAACAGCAGCTTCGATCGCTTTTTGATCGTATTTTACCTGATGGAAATCCTCGTAGGTGGCTTTTAAACCGCGTAAAATCTCGATCGCTTGCTCTTTGGTCGGTTCTCCCACCATAACTGGCTGAAAACGTCTTTCTAGAGCCGCATCTCGCTCAATATGCTGTTTATACTCATCGAGAGTGGTTGCCCCTAAACACTGTAACTCGCCGCGAGCTAAAGCAGGTTTAAGCAGGTTAGAAGCATCCATAGCTCCCCCCATGCTACCAGCACCCACAAGAGTGTGAATTTCATCAATAAACAGGATAATACTGCCCGATTTGCGAACTTCCTCCACGATACCCTTTAAACGTTCCTCAAAATCGCCGCGAAAACGGGTTCCCGCCAGTAAAGACCCCATATCGAGGGCAATTACCTGTTTATCCTGCAAAAGTTCGGGAATATCGCCACTATGGATGCGTTGTGCTAACCCTTCAGCGATCGCTGTTTTGCCTACCCCCGGCGCACCCAGTAAAATCGGGTTACTTTTGGTACGACGGCCTAAAATTTGGACAACTCGCTCGATTTCTGGCTCTCTACCGATTACAGGGTCAATTTTGCCATTTTTGACCTCTTGGCTTAAATTGCGACCATATTGGGCTAAAATACCGCCTTGGGGAGCATTTTTCTGGTCTTCATAGTCACTGCTTGCCGTGAAGCGACCACTAGCGACTTTTTCCCCAGCATTTTTCAGTAAAAGGCCGCGAAGTTTGATCAAATCAACACCCTGCATAATTAAAATTTTAGCGGCTAGGGATTCGGGATCGGCGGTGATAGCGAGTAATAGATGTTCAGGTGCGATCGCCTGTTCCCCTAATTGTCGAGCTTCCTGAAATGCTTGCTCGAACATCTTTTTCGCTTTCGGGGTAAAAGGGATATTAACGGGACTGTAACCGCTGCCACGGCCGGTCATTCCTTCAATCAGGCGGCGACTTTCGTGCAGGGTGACTTTTAAATCCTTGAGAATTAAGGCTGCGGTGGCGGTGGCTTCTCCTATCAATCCTAACAGTAAATGCTCCGTACCGACGACACTGTGACCGGCACGACGGGCTTCTTCTTGGGCGAACATCACCGCTTTGATAGCTTTCTGGTTAAAGTATTCAAACATGATCGACGGCTTCCTGGCTACTGGGCTTTACTTGTTACTGTAACGTTTTCTTTACATTAGCTGGAAGGGGGATATCCGTATCAGTAGGGTGGGTTAGTCAGTGGTGAGTTTGGGCGATGCTTAAAATCCTTAACAAAAATTAAGGCTGCTGGCAGTTATAACCTAACCCCTGTGCAACTGTCGCTCTACAAAACTAATGCAGAAATGATAATTATTGATGTACCATATAAGGCGCGATAACTGAGGACGTAAGGATTGAAAAGGCTGCCAGCCAAGTTTTTTCGAGCCGAAGGTGGGTCGGAGCCGGTCAAAGATTGGTGGAAAACTCTCAGCCGTGAAGATTGCCGGATTATTGGCAGCGATATCAAGGACGTAGAGTTTAGCTTTCCCATCGGCTGCCCCTGTGCCGTTCACTTTCATCAAGAAGTCCCAAAAAAAACCAAAACAGGAAATCGATTTAGCTCTCAATCGTAAGAAGGAACAGAAAAAATATGACCGCTAACCCCCATACTGGCTCCGATTTCGATGATTTTCTCAAAGAAGAAGGTCTTGAGGAGGACTGTAGTGCGGTGGCACTCAAACGGTTACGGTTGCGGCAGTTGGCTGAGGAGATGAAACGGCTCTCTCTGACAAAAACGGAGATGGCGGCGCGGATGCAGACCAGTCGAGCGCAACTTGACCGCCTCCTCGACCCCGAAAAGACGGGCGTTTCTCTCGATACTATCCAACGGGCGGCTTCTGTGGTGGGCCGCCAATTGCGAATCGAGTTGCTCTGAGGGAAGTCAGAAAGTTCGGAGTGCCGCAGATGAAATTACCCAACGGGGAACTGGCAGAAATCTCGATGGAAAAACTGATTGGCTATTGCTTAAATCCAGAACATTCCAGGGGAAAAAATAAAGCCAGAGTCTTTCGCTCTCGTCTGGGAATAACTGCCGAGAACGCTGAGGTTTTGCGATCGCTCATCTCACAGGCTGCCCTGGAGGGGGAAGTTGTGCAACAAGCGGTCACGGAATTCGGCCAGCAGTTTAAAGTGGATTGGACGATACCAAAACGGGAAGGAACACAACTGCGAACTATCTGGGAAATCAGCTTAATTAATCCTAACCCTCGCCTAATTTCTGCCTTTATCAAGTAAACTACCATGAAAGACATCAAACTTTTAGATACGGTTGCCATCCTCAACTCCGTCCCTCGGGAGCGATTGACTTTAGTTGAGCCAGATTATGAAGCTGTCCCCAGCTTGCCAAGCGGACAGGTGGGAACGGTGGTTGAGGTGTATGAAAAAGGTTCGCGCTATCAATATTTAGTGGAATTTTCTGACAGTCAGGGGCGGGAATATGCGATGGCTATTCTGCCAGGCGATGAGCTTCTGGTCTTGCATTATGAACTGGAGGCGGCGTGAATTCTGCTTAAGGGAAAACGCTATGGCTCAAGTAGCGGTTAGCGAAATTTTGAACCCTATTATCGAATCTGACACACCGCGCCACAATCTCTCACGGAAGGCGATAGGTCGCCTGAGAAGCAGTAAAACAGGGGAAAATACCTGAAACTCTTTCCCCTGTGAATCCCTAAGCTAGGGAGAAGAATATAAAGATTTATTAAATTGTAGCTTTTGCTACAGTTGTGGGGGGGAGTGTGTATGGTTTTGTTGTCCGCCATTGGTGTTGGGTTGGGCTGTTGCTTGACCTGGCTGCGAGGGGGCGATCGCACTACCCGCAATTTCAACAATGGCATGGGCAAGGATGCGCGAGTCTATCTCGATTCGATAGAAACACTACTAAAAAGATTAATATTCATTATGGGTTGGAGAAATTCACTTTTACTAACATTGTTGATTTTGGTTGTTGGCATTGGTCTTGGAGCGATTACAGGAAGTCCTATAATGCGTGGACTTGTCTTCTGGACAGCACTTTGGGCAGCAATTGATTCCCATAGAATAGAAATTCATAAGTATAAAATTACAGGATCATTCGTACCATCATTTGGTAATTCATGGTCAGTTTTTTTGTTTTTACTTCTCCTTTGGGTGTATTGTTTTCCTGCCTATTTGATTATTAGAGGAAAGATTCTTAAAGGAATTATACCTTTAAGAAACGAAGACGAATAAGGCTACCAATCAATCCAGACTAACTCCCCTCTCCTGCTCCCAGAGGGGTTGGGGGAGAGGTCAAATCATCAAACCATTATCTATCAACGAGTTGCTCATCGCCAAGAAATTTATAAATTTTTCCCTTAGTGCGATAACATGATCTTGTATGGTATTTTCTTCAACCGCAAACTGAAACCTTCCCAATATACCGAAAAAGAAACCACAAAAGCCAGCTAAATTGTTTCTAAAAATACCATAAATGCCCCTTCATTCAGTCAGTTGAGGAGGGGAATTTATATCGTATTTTTATGTTATCTTGGGGGTATTTATACCGTTTTGCGGAAGGCAAAAGTCTTATACCATAAACTTTTCACGTTCCTAGTATGTGCCTCACTCATTCGCAAATTGCTATATTTTTACAATCCAAGTCAATCATTTTCAGTCTATACTGTTACCAGTGTAAAATAAATAAGAGGGGTTATTCATAATGAGTCCACATCCGTATAACTTTGACAACCTTCTCTTCTGGAATAACCTGATAAACCAAACGATGCTGAATATTAATACGTCGGGAATAATAGCTCGCTAAATCGCCACTGAGTTTCTCATAAACAGGATAAGATTGATACGGATTTGACTTAAGAATATTTAATAACTCGTTAGCTTGTTTTGCCAACCCAGTACGAGCAAGCTTTTCAGCATCTTTTTTCGCTTGTTTGGTAAAAACCAACTGCCAATTATCCATTTAAAATTGCTCTGATACCCGCCTCATCCACACAATCTTCAATAGAAGTGTTGCCACCTTCAATAATTGAATCTACCATACCAGGAATAGAATACAAATGAAGCGTTTCTTGAATAGAGTTCCAATCTTCCTCAGCAATTAAAATAGCATTCTTTTTCGTACCAGATAACAAAATCGGTTGATGATTATCATTGGTATCATTCACTAATTCATCAATTTGTTCTTTGGCTTCAGTAACAGTAACAATTTTCATGTAACTATCCCTTAAATTAACAACAAGAGTGCAACCGATTCTAACGCAAGTCAACTATTATTCAGGATAATAGCACCTTTTCTAAATATTTGTCAAATTTATTTTTGCTTATTCTCGTTGCCAATTCTTGATAAGTTGCCTTGCTCTGAAGAATGGTACATTGACTGATTGATTACTTTTCTGGGTGTTCCTAGTGGATTGAGTAAAGCACTAATAAAAACATTGGTATCTATAACAACTCGATTAGTCTGAGTAAAACTCCTAGTTTGGGTTGAAGCATGAAACCCAACAACTTCCCGGAATATTTTCACAATCTTGGTTGGGTTTCGCCTTGTGATCCGATTGGTAATACCTGCTCAATAATGATAGCTCAACCCAACCACCTTGTTCCTAGAGATTTACACTTTTTGTTATCTCTGATCAAGGGTTGCGCTTGCTTTGGTTTAACCTGAGCGACTTAGTTTTTGCTGCGCTTTTTTCCGGCTTGAGATTTTGAGTTTTACGGCAACCGCTTGAGTTTTTTTGAATTACCCCTTGACAATCAAGACAGTCGCTACGGCTGATAACTGATAACTGACTTCTAACCCAATTTTGGACAAAGATAAGCAAAAATTATTTATTGACTCCACAAACTTGAGAATATTTAAATTAACATTTCGCAATATTTACAAATTCTTAAGAATTAATTGAGAAAGATTTTTATTTAACAACGATGTTATGATGGTTACAGCGATTTTACTGAATTTCATAATGGGTTGTTTTGTGCTTTTTTGGGCAGCAATGGTTGAAACCCTTGCCACATCTACAGGGTAATCCTAATTAAGAAGGGTAAATTAGTCAAGTTCACGCATAACGATGATCTTTTTTTTGTGTAGTTTTATTGCAAAAAAAAAGTTTTTTTGACAAAAAGCACAAAGTATGATGGGTGCGTCAAAGTATTTCCGGCTGCGAGTAATTATTGCAGAGTTAGGTCAAAATCAGGGGATTTCCTGTTTTCAAGTGATGAAATACAGAAAAGCAGCAATTCGATCGAGAAATCGATCAAAACAGCCTAGACTAGAAAAAGAATCCTCTATCCTGACAGCTATCCTGTGGAGATTACTTTTTTAGGAACCAGTTCCGGGGTTCCCACTCGTTCCCGTAATGTCTCTAGTATCGCCCTTCGTTTGCCGCAACGGGCGGAAATATGGCTGTTTGACTGTGGAGAAGGAACTCAACACCAGTTACTGCGTAGCGACCTGAAAAGTTCCCAAATCCGACGCATTTTTATCACCCACATGCACGGGGATCATATCTTTGGTTTAATAGGATTGTTAGCCAGTATTGGATTAGCCGGTTCTGCTCAGGATATTGATATCTACGGCCCCCCCGGACTAGGGGACTATCTGCGTGCTTGTGCTAAGTATTCCTATACTAATTTAGCCAATCGGGTGCGTGTCCATCCCATTTCCCCCGGCATACTCTACGAAGATGAAGAATTTACCGTCTCCTGTCAGCTATTAAAACATCGTATTCCTGCCCATGGTTATCGTATCGCCGAAAAAGACCGTCCTGGACGTTTTGATGTGGAAAAAGCCAACGCTTTGGGTATTCCCCCCGGACCAATTTACGGCAAGCTGAAAAAAGGGGAAACTGTCACCCTCCCCGATGGCAGCAAAATTCGCGGTCAGTCCCTCTGCGGAGAAACGGAAATCGGCCGTAAAATTGCCTACTGTACCGATACTATTTTCTGTGAAGGATCGATCGAATTGGCACAAAATGCAGATGTGCTAATTCATGAGGCGACTTTTGCACACCAAGATGCCGGATTAGCCTTTGAAAGTGTTCACTCCACTTCGACGATGGCAGCCCAGGTGGCCTTGGCAGCCCAGGTAAAATTGTTATTAATGACCCATTTTAGTCCCCGTTATCTACCGGGGAATTCTCTGGATATTTCCAATCTGTTAGAGGAAGCGCGGGCAATTTTTCCTAACACTAAATTAGCCTACGATTTCCTCACCTACGAAGTCCCCCGCAACCGTCAAGAAATCGCCTTAGGAGTTAAGTAATTATGCCAGCAGCAGTAGAAGAAAAAAGCATGGTTCCCACGGTTTTAGTGGGTATTGGTGGCACGGGTAACGAGATTTTATCGCGCTTGCGTCGTTTAATCGAGGAAAGTTATGGCAGTTTGAGCAATTTTCCGATTGTCAGTTTTTTGGTGGTTGACACGGATAAGGATTATAAAATCAGTAATCCTGAAGCTGCTGGCAGTGCTTTTAAAGATAACGAAAAACACTGGGCCCGGGTGAGTGGAAAACAGGTACAGGAGATGGTATCTGATATGGATAGATATCCCTGGATTAATAGTTGGTTTCCCCCGGAATTAGAGAGAAATATTACTTCCCTGGAAGCGGGAGCGGGACAAATTCGCGCCTGTGGTCGTTTTGCTTTATTTTGTAATTATCATGAGATCCAAAGAAAATTTCTAGACGCGGTGAGACGGGTAAAGGGACAAGAAAACTTTATGCTTGATCGCTATGGAATTAAAGTTAGTAATAGTGCTATTAATGTATTTACTACGGGGTCTTTAAACGGTGGTACGGGTAGCGGAATGTTAATCGATCTAGGTTACTGTATTCGTAATTGGTTACGAGGGGAAAGTAGTCCTTTGAGTACGGCAATTGTTCCGACTCCTGAAGCATTTGCGGGGATTAGTGTCGGCGATCGAGTTTTGGCTAATGGTTACGCTGCCTTGATGGAATTAAATTACTTTTCTGACTACAGAACTGAATATCAGCAACAGTTTAGCAGCGGTTTAGTCGATGAAGTGGTTAGTAAATTACCCCCCTTTGATTTTACCTATTTAGTGGGGACAAAAAACGGCGAAGGTGATTTTAAACTCGGTCAAATTCGGGAAATGATCGCCCAAAATATCTTCCTAGATATGACCTCTGATTTTGCACCCCATAAACGTTCTATTAGAGATAATATTAAGGGTTCTTGGGCGCAAGCTGACCCGGGGGGACGCGGTTATCCTAAGCAATTTATGAGTTTTGGACTATCAACTATTGAAATTCCTATTGCCCAAATTCGTGCTTCCTTATCGGAACGTTTAGCCAAAGATTTAATTAATTGGTGGCTGAATGATTCCGTGATTTTACCCGCTCAAATGTTGGACTTAGTAAGAGGTGATATCCTCAAAAAAATGCGCTTGAGCGAAGGGGAATTAATTATGGATTTATGTGCCGACAAGGATCGCTCTTTAATTGCCATAATCTCCCAATGGATTAACGAAACTCGTCAGGAAATCAATCAAGATAATTGGCTCTCTTGTACCAAACAGGGTGTTAATATTTTAGGCAACGAACAGGGAAAAATTCTGCAATTTATTGATGATTATTTAACGCCAAGAGTCGAGGAATTTAAACGCAATCATTTACTAGAATTGAGTCCCGATGAACGGATGCACGGCGATTACCTGAAAAAGATTTATAGTAATCGGGATGAAATTATTCAACGGGGTAAAAAGTCCCTAGAAATAGAGTTTTATAATATCCTTGAGGATCGGAACCGTGGGGTAAAATTTGCCGAGAGTTTTATTTTTTTAGTACGACAAATCTTCACCGACATAGCGGAAAAATTCCGTCGCGATCAAGAACAGGTTTGGAGTCAAAACGAAAGTAAACGTCAACGGGAATACGACACAGCCTTGGCAGAAATTAATGATCTGAAAGATAAACTTCATATCTCGAAAAAAGATAAGATGGAAGAATATTGTGAACAAGCTTTAACGGGATTGGAAGGCTATTTAATGGCCAATATTCAACGAAAAACCAGAGGTGCGGGAGTAGAGGTTATTAATCGTTTACTGGAACATCTTAATCAATTAGAAAGCCGTTTTAATCGCTTTCGTCAGAAGTTAATTCAAAGTCGCGATCTATTTAATCTGCAAGCTAACCAACAGATTGATAGTGCCGATGCTTTGTTAATTAATGGGATTAAATTATTTGATAGACAAGAATTAAATGGTCTTTATCAAGACTTTATCGAACAATTTGCTTCGGGGATTGCTGGTAACAAAAACGCCTACGATACGGGTATGGATAACCTTTGTTTACCCCTCTCACAGGAGATTTTAAAGCAATCTAGTCCCCTCTGGAAAGAAACGCGGCGCTCCGATGAAAATATGCGTTTATTTGACATCACCGAGATTGCTGATATTCGTCAAGGTGATTTTCAAAAAGTTATCCTAAACCAAGCTAATCAACTCCTACAAAATGCTCCCGCTAGTAGTCGCATTCAGAAGGAATTGGCCGCTTGTGATCGCTTGTTAAAAATCTATAACAACGATGCCGATATTATCAATAATCTTCGCATTGCCTACCAAAAATCGCGACCCCTAATTATGCTTAATCCTGCGGTTTTGCGGGGAAAAGATGCGGGTTTTACACCCCAATTAAATCAAAATGTGGCCCTGATTGGGGGAAGAAATACCAGTAACCCGGCAGCCCAAAAAATTATTCCGAAACTGCGGGAATTTATTGCCAACGAAGACGATATTAAACCCTTGGGAGACGTGGAAAAATATCGTCTTGTCTTCGTGCAGGAAATTGGCGGTTTTTCCCTACGTTGTCTCGAGGGAATGCGAGAGTTGCGCCAATCCTATCAGGACTGGAAAGGAGAATTTATTCTCGCCAAACGCGCCCAACAAATGGGGGAAAATCGCGATTTACCCATCCCCGTGCATATCCAAAAGGAACCGCCTTTCTGGGATGTTTTTCCCGAAGATCCGAGTATTTATCAATTGGTGGTAACAGCCCGAGCTTTGAAAGTGCTTTTCCCAGAAGTCAATCGAGTCACTAATGAGAAAACAATTCGCTATGAAATTAAAACCGCAACGGGATTAAAAAAAGTCGATATCGCCACCAGTTGGGAAGATGCGGTACAGGTGTTAGAAGTAAAAGCTTGTCGCGAAGATAAGGAAAAAATTCAAAGTCAGGTGACAGCTAAGTTACAGGCTGCAGCTACTCCGGAGAAAAAACAAGCTTTGTATCGGACTTTTATCCAATATTTACAACAACGTTCCGAGGAGTTAACAGGAGGAAAAGACAATACAGAATATAAACGGGAAGATGCAATTATTTTGCAGTTAATCCATAACTATAAGTTGGATAGCGCTGGAGAAATTCCTCTTTCTCCGGTGACGGAAGTGGCTAACCCAGCTTTAATTATCTGCGGTAATTGTGGACATAAAAACCCGCCCTCGTCTAATTTTTGTTCTAAGTGTGGGGCAAAATTAGTTAAGTAGAAATTAGATTTTGGGTTTGATCCCCCCTGCCCCCCTTGATAAGGGGGGTGCCGATAGGCGGGGGGATCCGCCTTGATAAGGGGGGAATCTGACAATTTTTAACACCTACCTAATTTAACAGAAAAAGTGGGGGTGTTAGCTGGACTAACATCCCCCAAAGTGAAAATTTTCGGGAAAAATTGCCTAATAGCGAAAAAACTGGATTATAATAAGGTCTTTACCCAAGATTTTTGCTAATCGCTAACTGCCATAAAACCCAATCAAGACCCCTGTTTATCGAGAGAAAAACCAATGGTAGCCACTTTAAAAGGACGAGATGTTTTAAGAATAACCGACATGAGTAGCCAAGAAATCAGCGCCCTACTCAATCTATCGGCACAGCTTAAAGCTGGTAATCTTAACCCTAGCTGCAACAAAGTCTTAGGATTGCTATTTTATAAAGCTTCCACTCGGACCCGGGTTTCCTTTACCGTCGCCATGTACCAGTTAGGGGGACAGGTGATCGATCTTAATCCCAGTGTAACCCAAGTGGGGCGCGGGGAACCCTTAGCCGATACAGCCCGGGTACTCGATCGCTATCTCGATATTCTCGCGGTTCGCACCTTTAAACAAGAGGATTTAGAAGCTTTTGCTAATTATTCCCGCATCCCGATTATCAACGCTTTAACGGATTTAGAACATCCCTGTCAGATATTAGCCGATTTACAGACTATCCAAGAGACTTTTCAGACTTTACGGGGAATTAACCTCACCTATGTGGGGGATGGTAATAATGTCGCTAATTCTCTCCTCTTGGGTGGTGCTTTGATGGGGTTAAATGTGCGGGTTGCCTCCCCTGCAAACTATCAACCCGATGGGGAAATTGTCGCCAGCGCCCAGGCTATTGGCGAGAAAACCGGTAGTAAAATCTTGATTACCGACGATCCCGTTACGGCCGTAAAAGACTCTCAGGTAGTCTATACTGATGTCTGGGCAAGTATGGGACAGGAAAGCCTCGCTGATGCCCGAATTCCCGTTTTTCAGCCCTACCAAGTCAATGAACAGCTAATGAGTCACGCTGACAAAGACGCGATTATTCTCCATTGTTTGCCTGCTCACCGGGGCGAAGAAATTACCGACGGGGCGATCGAGGGTGTACAATCAAAAGTCTGGGAACAAGCGGAAAATCGGATGCACGCCCAAAAAGCTTTAATGGTGAGTTTATTGGGATTAATCTAGCTGCAGATGCTCAGTTACCTAAAATAATTATTAAACTCGATCATCAATCATCCTAAGACCTGTCCGACACCGGAAGTTAACGCTAGGATTGATGGTAAGAGCAATAATCAGGGCAGCCTCCACACCTAACTATATGTCAGACACCTCCGCCGTTAAAAAATATCTCGCCCATTGGTTTCAATTGGGAAAAAAAGTTATTTGTCCCAAAAACCAAGCTATGCTATTTCCGCTGCCAATTTTCAATGCTGATCGCTATTCGTCGGAGTTTGAAGATTGTTGGCAAAAAATGCTTGATCCTGAAAGTGGCGATTGTTACCTAGAGGGTACTCAACAAACCATCCAAGACTTACTTTCCCCTCAATGGGAATTTCATCCCTGCGCTCGTTGTACTATACCAGTACCAATTGAAGTGCTGGGCCAATCGAGTTTATCCTGTCCCTGCCATGATTTGAGTAATTGGCCCAATTTAGAATTACCCTTACCCCATTTACCTGTCAATAGTCGAGAAAATCTCGATCGCATCCGGCAAAGATTGCTAAAAAATTCTCCCTCACATTAACCGGACAAAAAGAGACGTTAGGGGTAACGTCTCGACAAAAGGGTTGATATTTAGGGTCTGCTGAATAAATCTAAAAACCTTGTTGGATAAGACTTTTAGACTTTTTTTTCCTCAAAAAGTGCCAGCCGTTGCGGGGATCGGGGGGAAAATTCAGGTACTTTTTCCCTGAAAATTAGGTAACTGACTACCTCAAAATAGGTAAAACCCCACACCCCACACCCTGCCCCTAGGAAAAGCTTTTTGCCGCAAA